>NZ_FWWT01000014.1 GCF_900176035.1 Desulfonispora thiosulfatigenes DSM 11270
TGCTGCCTCCCGGTAGGAGTCCTGGGCCGTGTCTCAGTCCCAGTGTGGCCGTTCACCCTCTCAGGCCGGCTACTGATCGTCGCCTTGGTGAGCCATTACCTCACCAACTAGCTAATCAGACGCGGGTCCATCCATAAGCGATAGCATTGTAAAGAGGCCATCTTTACTTAATCTACCATGCGGTAAATTAAGCTTATTCGGTATTAGCACCGGTTTCCCGGAGTTATCCCCAACTTATGGGCAGGTTACCCACGCGTTACTCACCCGTCCGCCACTAACTTTTAGTATTTAGTAAACTAAAAACTAAAAGTCCGTTCGACTTGCATGTGTTAGGCATGCCGCCAGCGTTCGTCCTGAGCCAGGATCAAACTCTCCATTAATATCCTGCAAGCTCAAAACCAACTTTTGGCTTTGTTATTTATCCGTTTGTTACTTGTGGTCTGTTTCTTTATAACTGTTTGATTTTCAAAGAACAACTTGTTTTGTGTCGCTTGTTGGCGACATTTAATATCTTACCACTTACAAATTTCTCTGTCAATATCTTTTTTTCGATATTGTTTTGTGCATTTTTTCTATGCCCACTTGGCACTCAAATAATATATCATGATTATCATATCCATGCAAGTACTTTTTATACATTTTAAATTATTATATTCTCAAAATAAAAAACCATAGATAAATTAGAATCATTGCATCCTCTAGATACAATTAAAACTAATCTTCTCTATGGTTACATTAGTAGTAACTTTATATACCTAATAAACTTAATTCACTTAATAAACCTAGTTTACTAAATAAGCTATTGTCTTCATTTAAACTTACATATAAAACTATATTTGTGCTCTTAGTCTCGCTAGTGTACGAATATGTGCATGTTCTTGGTTAATTAAATCATCAATTGTATTTTGATTATGATCAGTAACTACACGACGAAGCTCACTAAAGAATAAAATAGAATCCTTTTCAAAACTCATTGCTAAATCAATAGCTTCTCTAGGGCTAGAAACCTTCCCAGCTAAAGCTTTTACATCAGTATTTTTGATAAACACATGGCTATCAACTAATGCTTTCATGTATTCTTCAAATTCTCCTTCATAAGCTTCTGGAGTTTCAACATTACTTACACCTTCCATTAAAGCAGTGAAATCAACAATATGTTGTGCTTCAGCCTTTGCTAAACCAGTGAAAATTTCTTTCACTTTTGCATCTTCTGATAGTTCAGCCACCGTATTGTAAAATATTTCACCATTTTTTTCAACTTGTACTGCAAAGTTTAATACTTCTATTGCTTTAAACATCTTAACGCCTCCTTATTTTCTAACTTCATAATATTCATAGTTATATTATACTATACATGATATTTTATTTCCTCCCATATATTTCATAAATATGCGAATCATCAAGAAATAACTATCTAAAAAACTAATTTTAAGGATTATCTTGATTCATATTTATATTTCGATAACCTCATTCCTTCATTATTTAATTCCTTAATTGCTCCTTAAATAAAAAAACCACCTCAATTATGAGATGGAGCAAATTTATCTATTTCTTTTTTCGTTCTCTTAAAGTTTTGAAAAATCCCTTTATAAGATTTTCACATTCTTCTTTTTGTATACCTGCGATTATTCTAACCTGATGATTAAAACCAGGAAACTGTAATAAATTTATTTGGCTCCCTGCTGAACCAAATTTAGGCTCATCAGCTCCATACACTACAGTTTCTATTCTACTATTAATTAAAGCACCTGCGCACATAGGACAAGGTTCTATTGTTACATAAATCAAAGCTCCATTTAACCTCCATGTCCCTAACCCCTGACCGGCATTTCTTAAAGCCATAATTTCAGCATGAGCAGTTGCATCATTATTCGTTTCACATAAATTATGACCCCTGCCTATTATTTCTCCTTCTCTAACTATAACCGCTCCTATTGGAACTTCATTTTTTGCTAAAGCCTTTTTTGCTTCAATTAATGCTTCATTCATAAAATATTCATGATTCATATTATCACCACTTAAAAAGGCCTTACAAATTAATGTAAGACCTTAAGATTATTATAATAATGGTGTTCCCGGCGGGATTCGAACCCACGGCCTATCGCTTAGGAGGCGATCGCTCTATCCTGCTGAGCTACGGAAACACAACACTAAAATAATACTATACTTTAAATAATAATACTAGTATTTCTTCAAATTTTTTCAATTACCTATTCCCAAGTTTAAATACTTATCTTCTCAATATTAATATCCTTAAATAATTAATATTCTTAAATAATTAATATTCTTAAATAATTAATATCTTTATAATTAAATATTCTTATATGTTAATAATATAATATTTTACCCATGAATTAGCTTAAGATTTCAATATATTATCTTAAACACTTCTGAATAGATTAGTAATATCATAAATCCTTACCAATTTTCTTAATCTCTTAATTTCTTAGTCTCTTAGTTTCTTAGTCTCTTATAGAATATTCAACCACATCTTAATAGCCGAACCAGAAATTAATAACGCTAATAGTAATTTTAAGGTTTTTGCTGGTACTTTGTTACTAATCTTACTACCTAAGTTTGCTCCTGGGATAGCCCCTATAATTATTGCAAGCGATAAAAACCACATAATTTGCCCGGTTAAAACCTTTCCTGCAAATCCAGCTACAGCTGAAAAAAATACAATTCCCAGAGAACTACCAATTGTAACACGTAAAGGTATTTTTAAAATATATAACATAACTGGAACTAATAAAAATGATCCTCCAGCTCCAATTAATCCTGCTAAAATTCCTACTACAGCAGCGGATAAGACTGCTAAAGGTTTGTTAAATACTACTTCTTCTGAATTAACTTCTTTTTTAGGTATAAACATCATAATAGCAGCTATCAATGCAAGGCTGGCAAACACAATTTGTAATGTAGTTTCATCAACATACTTTGAACCCATTCCACCAATAAACGATGCAACAATGATACTTGATCCCATCCACATAACTAAATCCGTATTTACGGTTTTATTAGATTTATGGACAAGAGCTGCTGTACCCGTGGCAACTAAAACCTGTACTATTGAAATTGCCGCAGATTCTTGCATACTGAGACCCGTTAATCCAAACAATGGAGGTATAAAATAAAGCATTGGAACAATTATAATAGCTCCTCCTATACCTACTAAACCAGATATGAATGCACCTATAAACCCAATAAATAAAATGGTTATAAATAAATCCATATTTCTTAACCTCCCTTATACAATCTATTCTAAAAAAACACTACTTAAAATTTATAAAAAAATGATACCTTAAAGTCTAAGATATCATTTTTTATTAGGTCTTTTATTCTCTACTATTAAAGATATATTAAACAATCATTTTTAAGACTTTATCTATTCAAATTTCCTTCAATATTATAAAGGTTAATTTTAAATATTTACACTTTGAAAAATAATCATTTATTTAATATTTCAAATACCTGCTGTACATCTTTATCTCCCCTACCTGAGAGATTAACAATGATTATTTGATCTTTACTCATTGTAGGAGCTATCTTCATCGCATAACTAATCGCATGGGCACTTTCTAAGGCTGGTATGATTCCTTCTAATTTTGAAAGCTCCTTAAAAGCATCTAGTGCTTCCATATCAGTTGCTGTTACATATTCAGCCCTGCCACTTGCTTTTAAATAACTATGTTCTGGACCCACTCCAGGATAATCTAATCCAGCAGCTATACAATAAGTAGGTAAAGGTTCTCCCTTTTCATCAGCTAAAACATAACATTTGAAACCATGTAAGGTGCCTGGTGTCCCCATCGTCATGCTTGCCGCATGTTCACCTGTTTCTAAACCTTTTCCTGCTGGTTCAACTCCGATAATTTTTACACCTTTATCTTTTACAAAAGGAGAAAATAATCCTATCGCATTACTTCCACCACCTACACAAGCAATAATGCAATCAGGTAATCTTCCTTCCTTTTCTAAAATTTGTTCTTTAGCTTCTCGCCCAATTATGGATTGAAAGTATTTTACTATTTCAGGATAAGGATGTGGACCTACTGCAGACCCTAAAACATAATAAGTATTATCACTATTTGCAACTAAATCATTTAAGGCTTCATCCACAGCATCTTTTAAAGTTCTAGTTCCAGTTTTAACTGAAACTACTTTTGCTCCTAGTAATTCCATACGAAAAACATTTAAACTTTGACGCTTTGTGTCTACTTCACCCATGTAGATAACACATTCTAAACCAAAAAGGGCTGCTGCTGTTGCAGTTGCTACACCATGTTGACCTGCACCAGTTTCTGCAATAATCCGCTTAAAACCCATCTTTTTAGCTAATAATACTTGACCTAAAACATTATTAATCTTATGTGAACCTGTATGATTTAGTTCTTCTCTTTTTAAGTAAATTTTAGCTCCACCCAATTTTTCCGACAGCTTCTGTGCATAGTATAAAGGATTAGGGCGTCCCACATATTCTTTTAAATAATAATCTAACTCGCTGTGAAAATCATCATCTTCTTTACATGCATAAAATACTTCTTCTACCTTTTTTAATACTTCTTTCATTTCATTTGGGACAAAAGACCCCCCAAATTCTCCAAAAAAGCCTCTTTCTAAACTCATCTAAACTCAGCTCCTTCTATATTTATCTATTCTTTAGAGATTTCTATTCTTTCTTTAAATATTAAATTTAAGGACTAACTTTTAATATTTAAAGACTAGGTATATTATAGTCCAAAAATTAGCTAATTTTCAATACTTCTTACTAATTTTTTAAGACTTCTTTAATAATTTCAATACCCTTACTTGCACCAATCCTATTTGCTCCTGCTTTTATCATTCGGAAGGCATCTTCATAATTTTTGATACCTCCTGATGCTTTTACTCCTATTTCTGGGCCAACTGCTTTACGCATTAATTGAATATCTTCTGCTGTTGCTCCCCCACCAGAAAAACCTGTGGATGTTTTAACAAAATCTGCTCCAGCTTTAACGGCTAACCTACAAGCCCGTATTCTTTCTTCCTCGGTTAATAAGGCAGTTTCTATAATTACTTTTACAATTACCTGACCTTGGGCCTTTTTTACTACAGATTTTATATCTTCTAATACCAAAGTATCTTCTTTATCTTTTAAGGATCCAATATTAATAACCATATCAATTTCTTTTGCCCCATCTAGGATAGCTCGCTCAGCTTCAAATGCTTTTACTTCCGAATTTGTAGCTCCTAAAGGAAAACCAATAACCGTACACACTTTAACCTCAGTTCCTTTTAAAACATCGTGAGCAGTCTTTACCCAAGTTGGATTTACACACACAGAGGCAAAATTATATTTTAAGGCTTCTTTAGAAAGTTTGATAATATCTTCTCTTTGGGCATCAGGCTTTAATAAAGTATGATCAATCATTTTAGGCAAATTATTGTTTATAGCATCTTTATTCATTAAATCTTTATTCTTTAAACTATCACTCATCAAATATCCTCCTTTAAATTACGGTATGACCTTACTCTTTTATCACATCTATGATAAGAGGGGGAGGATTAACAGGTTTTAAATTAAAATTATAAGAATCATAAATCATATCAATTGCTTGATTTACATTTTCCTGATTACTATGTATAGTTGCTAATACTTCTCCTTTTTGCACCTGATCACCTATTTTTTTATGTAAGATAATTCCGACCGCTAAATCAATAATAGAATCTTTTGTTTTTCTACCTGCACCTAATATACTTGCTACAATACCTATTTTATCTGACTTAATTTCGTTAACATAACCTTTTTCTCTAGATTTTACTTCTGTTTGATATTTAGCCTCGGGTAACTTACTAGGATTATCGACAACCTGAGAATCTCCTCCTTGAGCGGTGATAAACGTTTTAAATTTTTCTAAGGCTTTTCCTGTATTAATAGCATCTTCTAGCATAGTATATGCTTCTTCTATATTTTGTGCTTTATTTGCCAAAATTAGCATCTGACTTCCTAAATTTAAACATAATTCATAAAGATCTTTGGGTCCCTTACCCTTTAAAGTATCAATAGCTTCTTTTACTTCTAAAGAATTTCCAATCGCATAACCTAAGGGTTGGTTCATATCTGAAATAACAGCAATAGTTTTACGTCCTACTTCATCACCTATTTCTACCATTGCGCGAGCTAGACTTTTAGCATCCTCTATATTTTTCATAAAAGCTCCACTACCAACCTTTACATCTAAAACAATAGCATCTGCCCCTGAGGCAATTTTTTTACTCATAATTGAGCTTGCTATTAAAGGAATTGAAGGAACCGTTGCTGTTACATCTCGTAGAGCATAGAACCTTTTATCCGCAGGGGTTAAATTTCCAGTTTGCCCCACAAGGGCTATTTTATTATTATTTATTAGTTCAATGAATTTTTCCTGCTCTAATTCAACATTAAAACCTGGAATAGATTCTAATTTGTCAATAGTTCCTCCAGTATGTCCTAGGCCCCTACCCGACATTTTTGCTACAGGTATTCCTAATGATGCTACTAAAGGAGCTAAAATTAAGGTAGTTGTATCTCCTACACCACCTGTGCTATGTTTATCTACTTTTATTCCTTCTATATCACTTAAATTAACCTGATCCCCAGTCTCCACCATAGCCATCGTAAAATGAGCTCTTTCTTTTTTAGTCATATCCTTAAAATAGACAGCCATTAAAAAAGCAGAAACTTGATAGTCTGGTATTTCTCCACTAGTAAAACCTTGGATGATAAAGTCAATTTCAGCCTTTGTTAACGAAAGGCCATCTCTTTTCTTTTCTATTAAATCAACCATTCTCATAAAAGATCATCCTTTAAAATAAGATTTACTATATAGTTTTCGCATTTTTTATTTAATTCCTGCTAGTTTAGGATAAATTTTCTTTTTCACTATAATGTCTAATAACGGCTATTACTCCTCTAATAAAGAGAAAACTCAAAGTTAAGCTAAAATAAGTAATATAGATATTCCAATTAAGATAATTAATTAAGTCGGTATTTCTTTCAAACCACCATTCTAAAAGGGTAATAGGTAGACTTAGTAAAAAAGCCTTTACAATAATCATGGGCACTTTATCATGATAGGTCATTTGATTAAATAATACTCCTAAAGTAGGATAGGCAAAAAAATCAAATAAAATAGCAGGTTTAAACACATGTGGTAAAAAACGCACAGGGTATTCGATTAATTTATACGTAATTACAAAACAATCTAAAATAGCTGCATTAAAAGCCCTAATAAAATAAATCAGCAGCCAATCTTTTAAAGGAGGCTTACGTAATAAAAATGCAAATAAACCTAGCGACAAAATTAAAAAAAACCAATTAATCATCATTTCCATATTATACATCTACCCTTTGTATATTATTATCATTCCTGAGTATCTTGAAATTTTATTTATCCTTTTGTTTTGCTAAAAATTCATCTCTAATCGTTCCGTACATATAAAAATCCACTAAACCTTCCAGCATCTCAGGCTGAAAGTAGTCTCGGTTAATGTTCTTCAATAATTTACAATTTGCCGTTAAAATAAAAATTTTTTCTTCATAAGGGTTACCAAATTTATCTAGATAATATTTATCTACGCATAAGCGAATTTCTTTCACCTCAGGGAAAGTATCTAGCACGGTATACAATAAAAACAAACTATTATCCCAAAGTATTTCCTCCAAGGATTGTTCTTTTTCTTGTCTATTTTTACAAATAAAGTTAACCTTTATACAATCCTTTTCAATTTCAGCACTTTTGACAATTTCTAAACTTTGTAATGCTTTTAAGCCACCTTCTAGCTTATAAGAATCTAAAATATCCTTATTTTTTTGCTGTTTTAATTCTTGCTTGGTTGAACACTCTTTAGGCAATTTGAATCCTGCCTTAGCATCTATTTTTTTAAAATTGTCGGGAACCTGATATAAAGCACCCGAACAACCAGTTAAACTAAAAAGCACTGTAATTAACAACAGGTTTATGATTATTTTAGCCCTACTTTTTGCTAACATTAGATCACCTTTTCATTATGTTAATAAACTTTGCAATTCCTCTTTATTTACTACACCTACATATGGAACATTTTTTTCCATAAATATTTTAGTCACATAATCATGTTGCTCTCTGCTATTAACCCTGGCAATGATTAATACTTCTCCTTCTACAGGATTACTTCCCTTGATAGGATCCCAGTTTAATTTTGCCCTTATCCAGCCTACTAGATAAGCATCGATAAGATAACCAATTAAAGCACCTAATAAAAAACCAGCTAAACCTATAGCAATAGGTCCTCCCGGAATTAAAGCCCCACCCCACATCGTACCAAAGAGCATTAATACTGTAGCTCCACAAATAGCCCCATTAAAATTACTTATGCCATCTGACTTACGAATACTATCGCCTGTTTCTCTTTTTTTATTGGTTAAACGATCTAAAAAGATAATTTCATGCTTATCAATTCCATGAATCTTAAATGAATTAATAATTAATTCCAAGCTAATGCTTTGTTTACTTTTGCCCACTAAAAAGGTAAAACTATTGTCCTTATTTTCTTGAGTAGTAGAGGAAGGTAAATTATCTAAGGACTTCCTTCCTTTTTTCTTGCCATAAGTATATCTTTGTTCTTCAATAATTAATTTATTAGTTTCAATAGTATGCACATAGCTATCCCAAATACAAAATCCCCAAATAGAAGGCAAAAAAAGTAACCACTCCCAATTGACATTTTGCAAATAAATTTCTTTCCCTAATACAAATTTTTGCACTAAATGACCAGTTTGAGAATAATAATTGATTGCGATACTCCAGCCTAATAAAATAAACCCTTTAATAATCTGGCCAATATATACATGTCCCATGCCCCCTAAAATTGTAGACAGAAAAACAGTAAAAAAGGGCTCACGTTGATTTAAGAAAGTCATCCCAAATAAGGAGTTATGCATTTTTTGAAAATAGCGATATTCTTGCGCCTCTTCTAGTTCACAGATTTTATTTTGTTCAATAGATAATAAATAAGAATCATAAATAGCAAAAATCCAGACTGCTATATAAAATAAACCCCACCGTTCATTAAACACATCATTGGCTTTATCAAAATTACCGATAAAAGTATAATAAATGGATAAGTTAATACGTGCCTTTAGATTAAGTAAAATTTCTCCAAACATAAATAAGAAACCTTTTAAATATGAACCTAAAGTTAAATGACCAAACCCTGGTAGTGCTGCTGACCACCATGCGATAGCCCATGGGTTAGTTCTATGTGAATATTTCACACCAAAGGCATCTATATACATTTTAGTATAACGAACATCCTCTTTTTTGATTTTATTTAACACAAGATCCCTCCCTAGTAAATATTATTTTCCAAATCACAATTAGTTATTCCACCATTTACTAGAGATAAGTTTTATCTATTAAAAAATGTTAAAAAGTAAAATTAATTTGCTTTAATTGTAGGCACAAAAAAAGGGTTATCCCAAATAAAGTTATTTTGAGACAACCCTTTTACTTTTACTATTATTTAGCTGGTGCTGATCTTACTACTAATACCGGAACCTTTGAGTGATGTACTACTTTATTAGTTACGCTACCAATTAGGAATCTCTTCGTTGCTGACATTCCATGTGTACACATGATAATAAAATCACACTCTTCTTTTTCCGCTATATCTAAAACCTTTGCTGCTGGATTTCCAAAAGCAGTTAAAGTAGTAATTTTAAGATCTAAACCTTCAAACATTTCTCTGGCCTTATCTAAAACTACATTTTTAACTTGATTGTCATATCCTTTAGCATTTTCTTTAATAGCTTCTTCTTCAATTAGCGTAAATGGAATTTCTGGATCCTGAACATTACAGATAACTATTTCAGCTCCATATTTTGAAGCTAAATCCTTTGCCATTTCAAAAGAACATAATTGTAAACCGTTATTATCAATTGGTAATAATATTTTATTCATATATTTTCCCCCTTTAAAATATTGTATTGTGCAGATATTTAGATATATTATTTATATATATTTCTCTATATTTTTTTATATCCCTTTTTTTAAAAATAATTTTTAAATAAAATATACTTAACTAAGCTATATCGTGCAATCTTATATTTTCATTATTTATCCTCTTTTAATGAAATGATATCTTATAATAAAATTAAATAAAAAAAGAGTATAAAACCTAAATATAGATTTTACACTCTTAAATATTTTACGTAATGGCGCGCCCGGCAGGATTCGAACCTGCGACCTTCAGATTCGTAGTCTGCTACTCTATCCAGCTGAGCCACGGGCGCACAAATGGCGGAGAGAGAGGGATTTGAACCCTCGATACGGGTTTAAGCCCATATAATCCCTTAGCAGGGGACCGCCTTCGGCCACTCGGCCATCTCTCCGTGTTTTGTAACTTATGAAATTAAATCAACAATAAATAAATGGCGGAGAGGGTGGGATTCGAACCCACGGAACCCGTAAAGGTTCAACGATTTTCAAGACCGCCTCCTTCAACCGCTCGGACACCCCTCCAAAACATTTAATTGTTGAATGCAAGATTAATATTACCATGAGATCATATAGCATGTCAACTATATTTTGAAAAGTTTTTTTAAATTTATTTATAAAAGGGTAAAAGGTAGCTTTAAATGTTAATTCTAAAGCTACCTTTTCTCACTATTTAATAAATTCTAACCCACCTAAATAAGGTCTTAATACTGTAGGTACTTTAATAGAACCATCTGCTTGCTGATAATTTTCCATAATAGCAGAGGTAGTACGACCTATAGCTACACCTGAGCCATTTAAGGTATGCACAAATCTAGGCTTTCCACCTTCACTTTTAAAACGGATATTAGCTCTTCTTGCTTGGAAATCTTCAAAATTACTACATGATGAAATTTCCCTATAACCATTAAAGCTTGGCATCCATACTTCTAAGTCATATGTTTTAGCTGCAGAAAAACCAATATCCCCCGTAGCTAAAGTCATTACACGATATGGTAATTCTAATAGCTGTAATATTTTTTCTGCATTTGCTGTTAGTTTTTCTAATTCTTCATAAGATTTATCAGGATGACTAAACTTTACTAATTCTACTTTATTAAACTGATGCTGACGAATTAAGCCTTTAGTATCCCTGCCATAAGCTCCTGCTTCTTTACGAAAACATGGGCTATATGCACAATATAAAAATGGCAGATCTTCTTCTTTTAAAATTTCTTCCCGATGATAATTTGTCACAGGTACTTCTGCAGTCGGAATTAAAAAATAATCAGTATCATTTAATTTAAATGCATCTTCTTCAAATTTAGGTAATTGTCCTGTTCCTTCCATGCTATGTCTATTCACCATAAAAGGAGGTAATATTTCACTGTAACCATGCTCAAGGGTATGAGTATCAAGCATAAAATTAATTAAAGCTCTTTCTAATCTTGCTCCTACACCTTTATAAAAGACAAAACGTGCTCCTGTAACCTTTGCTGCTCTTTCAAAATCTAATATGCCTAGATTTTCACCAATTTCCCAATGCGGTTTAGGTTCAAACGAAAATTCCGGTACATTTCCCCATTTTCTTTCTTCGCGGTTTGCACTTTCATCTGCTCCAACTGGTAAACTTTCATGAGGTATATTTGGTATGTACATTAAGAAATTGGTCATTTTTTCTTCAAGGGATCTTTCTTCTTCATCTAACGTTTTGATTTTTTCCCCGACAAGTCCCATTTCTTCGACCATGGCGCTCGCATCTTGTCCTTGTCTTTTTAAATTACCTATTTCTTTGGATACTGTATTACGCTGATTTTTTAGCTGTTCTACTTCAGTTAATAATTCTCTTCTTTTTTCATCTAAAGCTAAAAATTCCTGTAAATCAACATTCATTCCTCTTTTTTTTAAAGCTTCTTGTAATACTTCTGGATTAGATCTTACAAATTTTATATCTAACATAAAAATTGCCCTCCGATTTTTGCTATTCATTTTTCCTTAAAAGAAAGGGAGAAAAATCTCCCTTATCTAAAATATATTTTACAGGCAAACATAGCGAACGTCAAAGATACCTTCTGCTGTACACATAGCCTCTAAAGCTTCGGTTGGAACAGAGTGATCAATACTAATAATCATGATTGCTACCCCACCAATTTCTTTTCTTCCTACCTGCATTCCAGCAACGTTTACATCGTATTTTCCTAAGATATTACCAATATGACCAATCATACCTGGTTTGTCATTATGTGGAACGATTAACATATGTTTAGTAGGAGTAGTATCCATTGAGTAATTATCTAATTGTACAAGCTTTGCTTCCCCATTACTAAAGATAGTACCTGCTAAATTATGAACTACCCCGCTACCTTCAACTTCTAAAGTAATTAAGTTTGCATAGTTCTTTAATGATTCTGTTTTAATTTCTTCTACTTTAATTCCTCTATTTTTAGCCACAATAGGTGCATTTACATAGTTTACAGAATCAGCTAGTACTGGTCTTAATAAACCTTTTAAAATAGTATTTGTTAAAGTTGTTAAATCATACTTAGCTAAATTACCATTATAGTTAATTTTGATTTTTTCAATAGGTTTGTCCATTATTTGCGCGATGAATTTACCCAAAGTTTCTGAAAGACCAATATAAGGTCCTAATTCATTAATTAATTCTTGGCTAATGCTTGGAATATTAACAGCATTTTTAACTGGTTCACCTTTTAATACTTTTAAGACTTCTTCAGCTACGTCTTTAGCTACTGAAAATTGCGCTTCTTCAGTAGAAGCACCTAAATGTGGAGTAGCTATTACTTCTGGTAATTCTAATAATGGATTATCAATTGCTGGCTCTTTTAAAAATACGTCGATAGCGGCACCTTTTACTTTGCCTGCTTTAATTGCATCATAAAGAGCAGGTTCATCAATAATTCCACCACGAGCACAGTTTAATATTCTTACGCCATCTTTCATCATTGCAATTGTCTCAGCATTAATCATACCCATAGTTTCTTCAGTTTTTGGTAAATGAACGGTAATAAAATCACTTGCTGCAAATAATTCTTTTAAATCCATTACCTCTATATCTAATTCCACAGATCTTTCTTTATTAACATAAGGATCATATCCTACTACATTCATTTGAAAAGCTTTAGCTCTTTGAGCAACTTGACGACCAATTTTACCCAAACCTACTACACCTAATGTTTTATTTCTAAGTTCAACCCCAGTAAATGCTTTTCTATCCCATACCTTTTCTTGTAGTTTAAAATAAGCTTGTGGGATATTACGAGCTAGGGCAAGCATCATTCCTATAGTATGCTCAGTCGCGGCAATTGTATTACCATCTGGAGCATTTACAACTACTATTCCCTTTAAGGTAGCAGCATCTAAATCAATATTATCTACCCCTACCCCTGCTCTACCGATTACTTTTAAATTAGTAGCACTATCAATAATTGCTTTAGTTATTTTCGTTGCACTTCTTACTAAAATTGCATCATATTCTGGTGCTATTGCGATTATCTCTTCTTCAGTACTTTTATATTTATGCACAATCTCCATGGTAGGATCTTCATATAGTGCCTCTAAACCTTCTTGTTCAATTGGATCACATACTAATACTCTCATTTACATTTCCCCCTTTAAATTAAGTATAACCTCTTGAGCTGCCTTTACGCCTTGGCCTAACTCTAATTTGTATCCTAATTTATATAAAGCCATTTCTAAATCAGCTATAACTGTTAATAAATCAGTTTCTTGCACATATCCCATATGACCTATACGGAATATTTTCCCTTTCAACTCGTCTTGTCCACCTGCAAGTAAAACATTAAATTCATTTAGCATAATATTATTAATGTCTTTCCACGCAATATTTTCAGGAACCATTACTGCTGTTACTCCTGGAGAAGCACTTTGTTCATCTTTTACTAAAACATCTAAGCCCATAGCCTTTACAGCTTCTCTAATTATTTTTTTAAACTTTAATTGTTGCTTGAATTTTGATTCTAAACCTTGTTCTAAAATAATATCTAAGGCCTCTTTTAATCCTAAAATTAAATTAGTTGCTGGAGTAAATGGTGTTGTATCCTGGGCATAATTCTTTTTAGCAGCACGTAAATCAAAATAAAAGTTAAAGCTCGTGCAATTTTCATTTACTTTCCATGCTTTTTCACTAACAGTTATAAATGCAAGTCCTGGAGGAAGCATAAAAGCTTTTTGACTACCTGCAACAACTACATCAGCACCTATTTCATCTACTGGTAAATCTGCAACCGCCATTCCAGAAATACTATCCACAATTAACAGTGCTTCATGATCACCCATTGCTTGTTTAATTGCTTTAACATTATTTACAACTGCAGTTGAAGTTTCATTATGCTGTACAAAAACTGCTTTAATGTCCGGATTTTTAGCTAACATATTTTTAACGTCTTCAGGATTTGCAGATGTTCCTGCTTCATAATCTACTCTAATTACTTCAGCGCCTACTCTTTGATTAATCTTAACAAATCTATCTCCAAATTTACCATTAACCAAAACTAAGACCTTATCATCACGATTAATAAAATTAACTACTGCTGCTTCCATA
Source organism: Desulfonispora thiosulfatigenes DSM 11270 (assembly GCF_900176035.1). NCBI lineage: Bacteria > Bacillati > Bacillota > Clostridia > Eubacteriales > Peptococcaceae > Desulfonispora > Desulfonispora thiosulfatigenes. Next base: position 14,557 of record NZ_FWWT01000014.1, read on the forward strand.
GCTCCAGAACCAGATGAGGTTAAGATATAAACATCTTGCTCAGTTTGAAAAACCTTTTTTAAGTTATCAGCAACATCCTTGATAATTGCACTAAACTCCTTTGATCTATGTCCCATACTTGGAGCAGACATTGCCCGTAAAACTCTTGGCGGAACCATTGTTGGACCAGGAATTAATAATAATTGCTTTTCATACATAATTAATCTCTCCCTTAATTTTTAATTTTTACGAATGTTTTTTTATAATTAATGACTAAATGTACATATTTTATGTGTAAATTAAAGACAAAAAAACCCGTCCCAAAAAAAATAGGGACGAGTTATATACCCGCGTTGCCACCCTGATTAAATAATAGACATAGGTCTACTACTCCTCTCAGCTACACGATAACGGTCATGTAATCCGGTTGTATTCATCATACTCCACTCCAGGGCGGAAATTCCTTAAAATCCTAATTATTGGTTCGCACCATCCACCAATTCTCTGAAAAAGGTTTTTTAAGTACTTGTTCCCCTTCACCGTGTTTACTTATTTAGCTTAAAAGGATTTTACTATATATTTCTTGATGTTGTCAATAAATTATTAATAACTTTATTTAATAGCTATCTTTTATCATGTTTAGAAAATAACGATAAAATGTTTCTTCGTTTAAGGGAAAAAAAGAACAAGCTAGAAAATTACCTTGCCTTACCATAATAATCTTATCTTCCGTAGTACATAAAATACCCACATTAGGACTTAGTTCTTGCACAACAGGAGCATTGATAAATTTGGCTAAAAAAGGTTTATATCCAAGGGCACATATTTTTAATAATTTACTAAATTCTTTTCTTTTATAAAAAAACCCATTTTTTCTTACTTTTATATCCATGAAGCCCAAGGAAAATTCTTTGCTATTACTTATTTCTCGAGCTAAAATTAGCATACCAGCTCCTATACCTAAAATAGGTAAATCTTGTTTAGCCTTTTCATTTATTTTTTCTATAAGACCCTTTCTTTTTATAAATCTACTTAGAAAAACATTATCTTCCCCTACTATTATTAAACCTTGTATTTTCTCAAAATCAAGTGGATCTGATATTTTTAATATATTTCCCCCTAAATTTTCTATTAACTTTAAATCTACATAATGGAAATCACCTATTACTCCAATTATCATTTTTATCAATCCTAATTAGCATAATATTGGAAATTTGTTTATATATTATATTAATATTTTCTATAAAGTTTACAAAAAAAAGAAGATAATCATTAGAGATTATCTTCTTTCAATAATTATTTTGTAAGTTCTAAAGTATCACGAGCAATTACTATTTCTTCATTTGTTGGAATTACAAAAGTACGAACTCTAGCTCTTGCTTTAGATACGTCTTTTTCTTTTCCACGCATATTATTTTCTTCTTCATCCACTTCAATACCGAAGAATTCTAATCCTTTACAAATGCTTGCGCGCATTCCAGGAGCATTTTCTCCTACGCCTGCAGTAAATACAACCGCGTCAACTCCGCCAATTGCACCAATATATGCACCTATGTATTTTCTTACTACATAAGTAAAGTGATCTAAAGCAAGCTGTGCACGATGATTTCCTTCTTCTGCTGCTTTTTCAATATCTCTAAAGTCACTACTTACTCCAGAAATACCTAATACACCTGATTTTTTATTTAAAATTTCTAAAGCTTGGTCTATGTTGATATCTTCTTTACCCATTAATACTTGGATAACTGCCGGGTCAATATCTCCAGAACGAGTACCCATAGTTAAACCTTCTAATGGAGTAATACCCATGCTTGTTTCTATACATTTACCATTTTTAATTGCAGCTAGACTAGCACCATTACCTAAATGGCAAGAAACAATATTTACTTCTTCAACATTTTTTCCTAACATAAATGCTGCTCTTTCAGTGATATATTTATGAGAAGTACCATGGAAACCATATTTACGAATTTTATATTTTTCATAATATTCATATGGGATACTATAAATATAAGCATGTTCAGGAATAGTTTGGTGAAAAGCTGTATCAAATGTAGCTACTTGAGGTACATTTGGCATAATATTTTGGCAAGATTTAATTCCCATAATATTTGCTGGCATATGTAAAGGTCCTAAATCTATTAATTCTTCAATTGTTTTCATAGTTTCGTCAGTAATTAATACTGATTTATCAAAGTATTCTCCACCATGTAATACACGATGACCTACTGCATCAATTTCATCCATGCTTTTTACAACGCCATGTTTTTCATCTACTAAAGCATCTAAAACTAATTTAATAGCTACTTCATGGTTTTCCATTTTTTGCTCTACAATAAATTTATCTTTTCCCTCAGGTTTATGGGTTAAGATTGATCCATCCATACCAATTCTTTCTATAAGTCCAGAAGCTAAAACGCTCTCATCAACCATATTAATGAGTTGGTATTTTAAGGAAGAACTACCACAGTTTATAACAAAGACTTTCATTTACTTACCCCCTAAATAATTTTTCACTATTATATAATTTAACACAGTTATTACACTAGAACAAGTTTACAAATTAGATTAATTATAAAATTAACAGATTAATTTAATTAACAACTCTTGCAATAGCCATTACTTCATCATCTTCTCCGATATTCATCAAATGTACACCTTGAGTAGTTCTACTCATAGAAGAAACTTCACTTACTTTTAGTCTGATAATAATTCCTCTTTTAGAAATTAACATTATTTCTTCTTCATCTCTAACTATCTTAGTACCTACAAGGAGGCCATTTTTATCAGTTTTTCTCATGGTGATAATACCCTTACCACCTCTATTTTGACTACGATATTCACTTATAGGTGTTTTCTTTCCATAGCCATTATCAGAAACAACTAAGACAGAGCCACCTTCTCTTACTCTTTCCATACTAATAACAAAGTCATCCTGTAAGCTGATACCTTTTACTCCTCTAGTTGTTCTGCCCATTGCTCTTACATCTTCTTCATTAAATCTTATCGCCATCCCTTTACGAGTGCTAAGGATCATATCTTGGCTACCGTCAGTTAATTGAACTCCTACTAATTCATCATTATCATCTAAACTAATAGCAATAATTCCATCTTTCCTCTGAGAATCATATTGACTTAAATCAGTTTTCTTTACTATTCCATTACTAGTAGCAGCAATTAAATACCAATTTGGTGTATATGTTTTAATTGGAATAACAGCTGTGATTTTTTCATCACCTGTTATATTTAAGAGGTTTATAATTGCCATTCCTTTTGCCTGTCTACTTGATTCTGGTATTTCATATACTTTCTTTCTGTATACTTTACCTTTATTAGTAAAGAATAAAAGATAATGATGTGTAGTTGTAGTAAATAACATTTCTACAAAGTCTTCTTCTCTAGTGGTCATAGCCGTTATGCCTTTGCCACCTCTTCTTTGACTTTTGTAGTTATCCATCAGCATTCTTTTTACGTAACCATTATGGCTAATGGTTATAATTACATCTTCTTCAGCTATTAAATCTTCCATGTTTGCATTATCTTCATCTATGCCGATTTCAGATAAACGCTCGTCAGAATATTTACTTTTAATTAATGTAATTTCTTCTTTAATAATATTTAATACCATATTTTCATCGCTTAAAACACTTCTTAAATATTCTATTTTCTTAACTAATTCTGCATATTCTTCATCTAACTTTTCTCTTTCAAGACCAGTTAATCTTTGCAGTCTCATATCTAAAATAGCTTGAGCCTGTTTATCAGAAAGAACAAACTTATTAATTAAATTTTGTTTAGCTTCTTCTGCATTTTTAGAAGCCCTTATAGTTTTAATAACTTCATCGATATTATCTAAAGCAATTTTTAAACCCTCTATGATATGAGCCCTAGCTTCAGCTCGCTCTAAATCAAATTTAGTTCTACGTACAATTACATCTTTTTGATGCTCTAAATAATGGTATAAAACATCTTTTAAAGTTAAAACCTTTGGTGAACCATTTACAACTGCTAACATAATAATGCTAAAAGTATCTTGTAATTGCGTAAACTTATATAATTGATTTAAAATAACCTGAGGATTTGCATCTCTCCTTAATTCAACTACAATACGCATACCTGTACGATCAGATTCATCTCGTAAATCCGTAATACCATCTATCTTTTTATCGCGTACTAAATCTGCTATTTTTTCAATTAATCTAGCCTTATTTACTAAATATGGAATTTCAGTAACAACAATGCGTATCTTACTATTACTCATTGTTTCCATATGAGTTCTAGCTCTAACCTTTACAGATCCTCTACCGGTTGTATACGCTGATTTTATTCCTTCTCTTCCCATAATTACTGATCCTGTTGGGAAGTCTGGACCTTTAACATACTCACATAATTCTTCATTAGTAATTTCGGAATTATCAATTAAAGCAGTAACCCCATCAATTACTTCACCTAAATTATGAGGTGGTATATTAGTTGCCATCCCTACTGCAATACCCGATGACCCATTTACTAAAAGATTTGGGTAACGAGATGGTAAGACAACTGGTTCTTCTAAAGATTCATCATAGTTAGGAATATAATCAATTGTATTTTTTTCAATATCATTTAATAATTCTAGGGATAACTTTGTCATACGAACTTCTGTATAACGCATTGCTGCAGCTGAGTCACCATCGACAGAACCAAAGTTACCATGACCATCTACTAAAGGATAGCGGGTAGAAAATGTCTGAGCCATACGAACCATAGCATCATAAACTGCTGTATCACCATGCGGATGATACTTAGCTAAAACATCCCCAACAACGTGGGCAGACTTTTTATGAGGTTTGTCTGAAGTCATACCATTTTTGTACATTGAATATAAAATACGCCTATGCACAGGTTTTAAACCATCCCTAACATCAGGAAGGGCTCTACCTACAATTACACTCATTGCATAGTCAATATATGACTTTCTCATTTCATCTTCAATATCTATGGGTACTATCCGACCATGATTAAAGTTTTCCAAGCTTGTTTACTCCTTTCAAAACATCATTTTAAATCATCTTATATGCCAAAATATAAAACCCGGTTAACATAAAACCAGGTTTAAAATCTTATATATCTAAGTTTTTAACATACTTAGCATTTTCATGGATAAATTCCCGTCTCGGCTCTACTTTATCTCCCATTAGAATGGTGAATATTTCATCTGCCTTAATCGCATCCTCTAAATTTACCCTTAAAATAGTCCTAGTCTCAGGATCCATTGTCGTTTCCCACAATTGAGTTGGATTCATTTCCCCTAAACCTTTATACCGCTGAATAGAGCTATTGTCTCTACCTTTTTCTTTAAAATATTCTTCCATATCCTCATCATTATAAAAATATGTTTCTTCTTTTCTTTTCTTAACTTTATATAAAGGCGGTTGAGCTATATATACATACCCATGTTCAATTAAAGGTTTCATATACCTATAAAAGAAAGTAAGTAAAAGTGTCCGAATATGAGCTCCATCGACATCAGCATCTGTCATAATGATAACTTTATGATATCTTGCCTTTTCAATATTAAATTCAGTACTAATTCCTGTTCCCATAGCTGTAATCATTGCTCTAATTTCGTCATTTTTAAGAATCTTATCAAGTCTTGCTTTTTCTACATTTAATATTTTACCCTTTAAAGGTAAAATAGCTTGGAACTTTCTATCCCTACCTTGTTTAGCAGAACCACCTGCTGAGTCCCCTTCGACTATGTATACTTCGCAAAATGCAGGATCTTTATAAGAGCAATCGGCTAGCTTACCAGGAAGAGTAGTGCTTTCAAGGACACTTTTTCTTCTAGTTAATTCTCTTGCCTTTTTAGCTGCTTCCCTCGCTCTATATGCTCTTAGAGATTTTTCTACTATTTTCTTAGCAACCGATGGATTTTCTTCTAAGAAAAAGGTTGTTTCAGTACTCACGGCGTTATCCACGATTCCACGTACTTCACCATTACCTAATTTTGTTTTTGTTTGCCCTTCAAACTGAGGCTCTGGCAATTTTATACTAATAACAGCAGTAACACCTTCTCTAATATCTTCACCAGCTAAATTAGGATCATTTGATTTTAAAATATTATATTTTCTTGCATAATCATTAATTACCCTAGTTAAAGCTGTTTTAAACCCTGACTCATGTGTACCACCTTCATGAGTATTAATATTATTAGCATATGAAAGTATATTTTCACTATATCCATCGTTAAATTGAATAGCCATTTCCACAATAACATCATCTCTAGTAGTTTCAAAATAGACTACTTCTTCATGGATCAGGTCTTTATTTTTATTTAAATATCTTACAAAGTCCTTGATTCCACCATCGTGTACAAATGTTTCTTCTATATTATTTCGTTCATCCACCAAGGTAATGGTTAAACCTTTATTTAAAAATGATAATTCCCTTAATCGTTGAGCCAAAGTTTTAAAATCATAAATAAGATCATCAAAAATTTCTGAATCAGGTTTAAAGAATATTTTTGTCCCATTATTTGTAGAACTACCAATAACCTTTAATTCACTTACTGTTTTTCCCTTTTCATATCTTTGATGAAATATTTTACCCTCACGGCTAACTTCTACTTCCAAAAACTCAGACAGAGCATTAACAACAGAGACACCTACTCCGTGCAATCCTCCTGATACTTTATAACCATTTCCACCAAATTTTCCTCCAGCATGTAAAGTAGTTAACACTAGTTCCACCGCAGGTAATCCCATTTTAGGATGAATACCTACTGGTATTCCCCTACCTTCATCAAAGACAGTAATACTATTATCTTCATGAATAATAGCATGAATTTTATGCCCGAAACCTGCTAAAAATTCATCTATACTATTATCAATAACTTCGTAAACTAAATGATGTAAGCCTCTGCTACTAGTACTACCGATGTACATACCAGGTCTTTTCCGAACTGCTTCTAAACCTTCTAGTACTTGTATTTCATCAGCTGTATATTTTTTTATTTCATCTACCACTATATTACTCTCCTTTGTCATCTTGACTCTATAAAAACAGATTAAAATATCTTAATTTAATAGACCTAAGGACATGATAATCCTATAATAGGATACCATAAAATTCTTATGTCCACAATTTACTGTAAAATAAACATAAATAATGACCAATAATTTACTTTAATTCAAAAGCTTTATTAAATCTCTTATTTAAGGTTACTGAAGAAATTGGAGAAAGGTAAACAAACTTAGAGGTAATAATAAAAGTTTTTACTTTTTCGTCTGATCCAACTTGCTTAATCAAATTATCAAGGCTAGCTAGTTCTAAATATTCTTTAGTAGTCTTAGCCCTAGTAGTTGTATTTTTATCAAAAATTCCTATAATATCCTTTTTGGGGATAACTATATCCTCACCAATATGTAAAAACAAATTAAGACCTCCTTAGTTTTGCTTAATTTTACCTTTCTCAATTAAAAATATTTTACTCTTTTCTATCTTTTGATTAATCATTTCGATATTTGCTCCGGTAACAAAGGTTTGGATATTTTTTTCTTTAATTAAGTTTAATAGATATTCTCTCCTAGAATCATCTAATTCAGACATCACATCGTCTAATAATAATACGGGATATTCCCCATTTATTAAAAAAAATAATTGGATTTCAGCTAACTTTAAAGATAAAACTGCTGTTCTTTGTTGTCCTTGGGAACCATAATTTTTTAATTCTTGATTATTAATATAAAAAGTTAAATCATCTCTATGAGGTCCCATTAAACTACTTGCCCTTTTAATTTCTTCATGAGTAATTTCCTGTAAACTATTTCTAAAAACTGTTTCAATTTCTCCAAGATCCAAGGTTGCTCTTTTTAAAACTAAGGAACTATATGTGATATTTAGTGATTCTTTATCATTCGTAATTATTTTTTGAATTTTATTAGCTAAAGGGACTAATTTTTTCAAAAATTCCATTCTCTTTTGGATAATTCTGCTACCATAAGAAATTAATTGATTATCCCATAATTCCAAAAGATCTTTATTTTGTTTTTTAAACTTAATTTCTTTTAAAAGATTATTACGCTGAGTTAAGACCTTATAATAATTTTTAAGGTCATCATAATACAATCTATCTAATTGACTAATCTCTATATCAATATATCTCCTGCGCTCACTAGGTCCTTCTTTAATTATTTTTAAATCTTCTGGAGAAAAAATTATTACATGTAAATAACCAAATAAGCTAGATATTTTTTTATATTTTACACCATTAATTTTCAGTAATTTATTTTTTTTCTGATCATAATAAATATCAAGTTCATTACTTCTATTACTTCTTATCGTATTTATTTGTCCTTTTATCCGAAAAAAATCCTGCTTAAAATAAATTAACTCCTTATCCTTAGCCCCTCTAAATGTTTTACCAATGGCTAAATAATAAATGGCTTCGATAAGATTTGTTTTTCCTTGAGCATTATCTCCTACGATAAGATTAATATTTTCACTAAAATTAATATCTAAAGAAGTATAATTTCTATAATTTTCGAGAATTAGCTTATTTATTATCAAATCCTCTACACCCCAACATATATTTAGACAACTCTAATAGGCAATATAACATAAATGAAATTATCATGATTACCGGGCTTTACGATAGCGGGGCTTAAAGATCCAGTTAAATTAAAATCAAGATCTTCAGTATCCATAACTTTTAAAACGTCTAATAAATATTTAGCATTAAATGCAATTGTCATTGGTTCTCCTTCATCAAGTACCGATATCTTTTCTTCTACCTTACCCAATTCTGACTGTGATGTTACTTGTAAGGTTCCATTTTCGATATGTAGATTGATTACACTCGTACCATCTTTTTCATTACTAAATAAATTAGCACGTTCCACAGTATGCTGGAGACTTTTAGTTTTAATTTTTAGGAATGTTTTAGGATCGTTTGGAATAACCTGACGATAGTTAGGAAATTTACCATCGATCAATCTACTGATAATTTTTGTATCTTCTGTTTCAAAGCATATTTGTTTGGTATTGCCATTAATTTTTATTAATTCTTCTTCATCTTTTGTAATTCTATTTACTTCACTTAAGGTTTTTCCTGGAATAATAACATTGATTGCTTGATCATTTAAAACATTTACCTTTCCAGAACGAAGAGCTAAACGGTGAGTATCAGTTGTGATTATTTTTAAATGATCATTTTCTATTTCAAATAAAGCACCTGTAAAAATAGGCCTAGTATCATCGGAAGTAGTAGCAAAGATAGTTTGTTTAATCATGTTTTTTAAGACATTAGGATTTATTTCAAAGGCATAATCTCCTTCAAAATCAGGGATTAAAGGAAATTCATCTCCTGGCCATCCTTTTAAAACTACTTCTGAATCATCATATTTAATCTCTACCCCTGTTATTTCAGGGAGATAATTAATAGTGATTTTTGTATCTGGTAATTTACGAACTAATTCAGATAAATGTCTAGCTGGTAAAACTATTTCACCATCTTCAATTGCTTCTATAGGAACATGACATTCAATACCAATTTCTAAATCAGTAGCTGTAAAATATAAACGATTATTTTCTACTTTAAATTTAATTCCTGATAATGTTGGAATTGTATTTTTTGTAGAAATAGCTTTTTGAACTGTTTGAATTCCATATAAAAGATTCTCTTTTGAAATAGTTATTTTCAAATTTATCATCCTTTCAGAAAAAAGTGTGTATATATTTTATTAATCATCATAGATATATAAATATAGTAGTAATAGTAGTAGTAGCTGTGGAAATGTGGAAAAGCATCTTAAACTGAGTTATCAACAAGTTTAACTGATGTTCATAACCCTGTGGGCGAATTTCTGACTTTATCCACATATACACAGGAAAAATAATTATCCACATTGTTCTACATGATACTAACATATTATCAATAATCTTATCCACATTTAATCTTAAATATAGAAAAAAATAAAAAGCAAATTTGCAGAAAAAAAGTACTCAGGATAGATAAATTGTTTATCCTGAGTACTTTTTATTTACCTTGTAAATTATCTTTAATTTTCTTAATTGTTTCTTTAAGTCCATGTTCTGTTTTTATTTCGCTATTTATCTTGTCGTAAGAATGAATAACTGTAGTATGATCTCTGCCTCCAAATATTTCACCAATCTTAGGGAGAGATAAATCAGTTAATTCCCTACATAAATACATGGCAATTTGTCTTGGAAATACTACATTTTTTGTTCTTTTTTTAGCTTTTAAGTCTTCTACACGAATGGCGAAAGTACTAGCAACGACTTCTTGAATTAATTCTCCTGTAATTGGTCTTGGCTTATCTTCAGGAATTATATTTTTTAAAGCTTCAATTGCTAAATCTAAATCTACTTTTCTATTATTCAAAGAAGCATAAGCCATTATCCTTACTAATGCCCCTTCTAATTCTCTAATATTGGACTTAATTTTATCAGCCATATAAAGGGTCACATCATCAGGTACATCCATTTTTTCGATTTGAGCTTTTTTTCTTAAAATTGCAATTCTCGTTTCTAAATCAGGAGCCTGAATGTCTGTAATTAGCCCCCACTCAAATCTGGTACGTAATCTTTCTTCTAAAGTAGGTATTTCTTTAGGTGGTCGATCACTTGAAATAATTATTTGACGATTAGCTTCATGTAAAGCGTTAAATGTATGGAAAAACTCTTCTTGAGTTCTTTCTTTTTTGGCTAAAAATTGAATATCATCTATTAATAAAACATCAATATTACGGTATTTATTACGAAAATTAGCCGTTTTATCATCTTTTATTCCATCAATTAATTCATTAGTAAACTTTTCGCTAGTAACATAGACAACCTTAGCGTTTTTATTATTTTTTATTACATAATGGCCGATAGCATGCATTAAATGTGTTTTTCCTAGTCCTACACCACCATAAATAAATAAAGGATTATAGGCTTTAGCTACAGATTCGGCAACAGCCAAACTTGCAGCATGCGCAAATTTATTACTATTACCTACAACAAAAGTATCAAAGGTATATTTAGGATTTAAGTGTTTTTCTAATAATGTATCACTATCTGAATAGTCAGTTTGATAATTATGTTGGTAATTGTTTTGATGTTTTTTGTTTGGCTCAAATTTATTTTCATATTCCGAAATTTTGTCCATTTCCTGTTCTTCTCGCATTTGTTGAAGCCTTTGTGTTTCTTCTAATTGATCTAAATCATTTAAATTAGGATCTGGAGTGTTACTTAAATTTTCAGAAATGATATCAATTTCATTTTCTTTATTTGAAAAGGTTACAAAGTTAATTTTTACGGGATGTTCTAATATTTTCTCTAAATTATTTTTAATTAAGCCTATATAACTTTTTTCGAGCCAATCTTTTGCATATTCATTAGGTACCCTAATAATTAAGTAATCTTCATAATAGGCTACTAATTCGGTAGCCTTAAACCAGGTTTCAAAGCTTGGACGACTGATTTCACCTTCGATTTCAGCTAATGCTTTTTTCCATATATCTGATAGTTGAGTTTTAATCATTCTATACCTCCTAAAAAAAGCATAAATGTGTTTAGCCGGAGGCAACTCTGACCGTCCGTACTTGCATTTATTACTAAAAAAAAATTAGTCACCTCAAAAAGGTGATAAATTTTTGCAAAAAAAATATTATTTAGCTAGAATTAACAACTTATACACAGGTTTATCCACACTGTGTGGATAAAATGTTTATAAAATTGTGAACAAGCAAGTAAATAATATCAAAATATTTGAAAGTTATCAACATAAATAACTTTCTTAGGTTTATATTATCCACAATTTTTTAAAATATTAAAAATTAACTTATCCACATAGGTAAAAAATACTTAACTTGACCATGACTTTAAGATAATATATAATTTGTATGTTATCGTAGTGAATGTGTAAATTCATATAAAATAAGATTAACCTAAGGAGGTGTTTTAAATGAAAATGACTTACCAGCCAAAGAATAGAAAACATAAAAGAGTTCACGGATTCCGTAAAAGGATGAGTACTCCTACAGGTAGAAATGTTTTAAGAAGAAGAAGAGCTAAAGGTAGAAAAAGATTAAGTGCATAAAAGGCCCTCTGAGGCCTTTTTAAATTATAAGGGGATGATATCTTGCTTCCTAAATCCTATAGGTTAAGAAAAAATAACGATTTTAGAATTACCTATAAATATGGAAAGTCATTCTCTACGAAATATCTTGTACTATATATAAAAAAACATCATAAAGATGATAGTAGAGTAGGATTTTCTATTTCCAAGAAAATTGGGAAAGCAAATGAAAGAAACTACCTTAAAAGAAGACTTCGAGAGATTATGCGCAAAAAGCTACCGCGGGTTAAAAGTGGACATAATTTAATTTTTATAGCTAGAAAAGGTATTACAGGCATAGACTTTAATGAAATAGAGAAAAATGTTGAGTATTTACTTAATAAAGGAAAGCTCTTTAATGAAGAATAATTTCATAGTTATGGTAGTTGTTTTTATAGTTCGGTTATATCAAAAATTCATTTCTCCTTTAAAAGGGCCAACCTGTAGATTTATGCCAACTTGTTCTGAATATACTATCTTGGCTTTAAAGAAATATGGATTCTTTAAAGGGTCTTTTTTATCTATAAAAAGAATTTTAAAATGTCACCCATTTCATCCAGGTGGATACGATCCTTTAAAATAGTTACTACAAGGAGGTGAACCTGCGTAAAGCAGGGGATAATTTGTGGAATGGATTAGTTAATGGAGTAAAAAGTATAATTAATTTATTATATGGCTTTACTGATACCTTAGGGGTTCCAAGTTATGCTTTAGCTATAATTATTTTAACTGTTTTACTTAAACTCGCGTTATATCCTTTAACTGTAAAGCAAATGACGTCCATGAAAGGCATGCAAGAAATTCAACCTAAAGTGCAGGCTTTACAAAAGAAATATAAAAATGATAAAGAAAAGTTAAATAAGGCTGTCATGGAATTGTATCAAGAATATAATGTCAACCCAATAGCAGGTTGTTTACCAATGATAGTACAAATGCCTATATTAATTGCTCTTTTTACGGCTTTAAGAGATTTTGATTTTGTGCATGCAGCTCATGCTAGTTTTTTCTGGATTGATAGCTTATCAAACCCAGATCCATACTATATTTTACCTGTCCTTGTTGGTGTGGCAACATTCTTTCAGTCGAAACTTACTACTCCTCAAGGTGGTGCAAATCAACAAAATATGGCTTTAATGTTATATTTCATGCCAATATTTATTGGGTGGATTAGTATGAAGTTTCCAGCAGGTCTTGGTTTATATTGGGTAGTTTTTAATACTTTAGGAGTAGTTCAGCAACTAATTATCAATAAGAAACCGCTGGCTAAGAAGGGAGAAGTTAGTGGTAAATGAAAAGTATAGAGATTTCTGCTAAAACTGTAGAAGAAGCTATTGATCTTGCTTTGAATGAATTAAACTTAACAAAAGATGAAGTGAATATTGAAGTATTAGAGCAACCAAGTAAAGGGTTTTTTGGAATTATAGGAACTAAAAAAGCTGTAGTCAAAGTAGATGAAATCTATAATCCTACAAAAAAAGCTAAAGATTTTTTAATGCAAATTTTTGCTCCTATGAATTTAAATCCTAAAATTGAAATTGTCGAAGATAAAAGTAGTGTTACTTTTAATATAACTGGTGATGATCTAGGAATTTTAATTGGACGTAGGGGAGATACTCTTGATTCCTTACAATTCTTATTAAATTTAGTAATGAATAAAGATAATGAATCTAGAACTAAATATATAATAGATATTGAAGGTTATAGAAAGAAAAGAGAAGAAACATTATTGAATTTAGCCTTAAGGCTAGGGGATAAAGCTAAACGTACAGGAAGAAAAGTAATTTTAGAGCCTATGAATCCTCAAGAAAGAAGGATAATTCATATGACTTTACAAAATGATACTGAAATCGGTACGTATAGTGAAGGTGAAGAGCCTTACAGAAAGGTAGTAATTATACCAAAAATTAAACGCAACTAACCAGTGATCTTTGATTACTGGTTTTTTTTATTTAAATATTAGCTAAATTTTAAACAGAAATAATTATATATTAGATATAATTAAAAAGCTATTTTGTGGTCTTGAAATTTAGTATACAATGGATATAGTAAAATGGGGTGAGATAATGTTAATTATGAGAACTTTAATTTGGTTTTTGTATTTTTGGTTATTTTTAATTTTTAGTATTCCTTTACTCTTTACAGTCCGATTAATGGAAAAAAGAAATCAAATTTATGAAAAAGATGTTTTAGTAAATAAAATAGCCACGATATGGGCAAAATCTTTAATTAACCTAACAGGTAGTAGGGTAAAAGTTACAGGTACTGAATTAATACCAACGGATGGGCCAGTATTATTTGTTAGCAACCATCAAGGAAATTTTGATATTCCTTTATTATTAGCTGCAATTAGTAAGCCTAAGGGTTTTGTAGCAAAAATAGAGTTAAAAAAGATGCCTTTAGTTAATCGTTGGATGCAGGCTATTAATTGTGTTTTTATTAAAAGAAATCATCCGAAAGAAGCATTAAAGTCAATCAATGAAGGTATAGCTGTTTTACGCAAAGGCTATTCTTTAGTAGTATTTCCAGAAGGAACTAGAAGTAAGGGTAAAAATATGAATGAATTTAAATCAGCCAGTTTAAGATTAGCTACTAAATCAGGAGTACCTATAGTACCGATAACCATTAATGGATCATACAAAATTATGGAACAAAATAGCGGGTTAATAAGACCAGCAGATGTAGAAATAACTATCTCAGAACCAATTAATCCACAGGATTTTAAAAGTTATGATGCAAATGAACTTATGCACATGTTGAAAACTAAAATAGAAGAAAACTTAAGATAGAAATGAGGTAAAATATATTGATTAATGATACTATAGCAGCAATTATTACAGCTTATGGAAAAGCTAGTGTAGGTATCATAAGAATTAGTGGTTCAGATGCTTTAGAAATAGGAAATAAAATTTATAAAGGTCATAAAGATTTAAAAAGAGCCGAAAATCACACCATTAATTATGGCAAGGTTTATGATAATTATACTGATAAAATTATAGATGAGGCTTTATTTTTAGTAATGTTAGCTCCTAAAAGCTTCACCGGGGAAGATGTAATTGAAATCCAATGTCATGGCGGGGTAGTCGTGGTTAAAAAGATTTTAGAATTAGTGTTAAGAAATGGAGCTAGAATGGCTGATGCAGGAGAATTTTCTAAAAGGGCTTTTTTAAATGGAAAATTAGATTTAGCTCAAGCAGAAGCCATTATTGAAATAATAGAAGCCAAAACTGATAAGTCCTTAAGTTTAGCTGTAAATCAATTAGAAGGTAATTTATCTGCATTAATAAAAAAAGTAAGGGTTGATTTACTAAGTTTAATGGCCTTTATCGAAGCTGATATAGATTTTCCGGAAGAAGATATTGAAAGACTAACAATAGAGCAGCAATTAGAATTATTATTGGGTATTGAACATGAAATAACTAATATTTTAAAAACTGCAAAAGGTGGAAAGATAATTAGAGAAGGATTAAATATTGTCATTATCGGTAAGCCGAATGTTGGTAAATCAAGTTTATTAAATGCTTTAGTGAAAGAAAACAGGGCAATTGTGACGGATATACCTGGAACGACTAGGGATATAATTGAAGAATATATTAATTTAGGTGGAATACCGATAAAGGTTATAGATACAGCTGGAATTAGGGAAACTGAAGATATAGTTGAAAAATTAGGTGTAGATAAAGCTAAGGATTTAATAAATAGAGCTGATTTAGTTTTATTTGTCATAGATAGTGAAAGAAAAATAAGCGAAGAAGATAAAGACATTATAAGCCTATTACAGGATAAAGAAACAATTATGCTAGTAAATAAAGTAGATTTAGGGGTAAAGGATGAGTTTTTAAAAGAGCTTAAAGACCTTAGCCAAAAGCCTATTATTCAAATTTCAGCAAAAGAAAATATAGGGCTTGAAGATTTAGAAAAGAATATTATAGATTTATTTTTTGATGGCGATATCGAGTCTAATGATCAAGTCTTAGTAAGTAGTACAAGACATATCGATGCATTAGAAAGAGCAGACGATCATTTAAAAGGAGCAATTAATAGTATAGAAGCCCAGTTACCAGGGGACTTTATTACAATTGATGTTCAGGGAGCCTTTGAAAGTTTAGGTAAAGTAACGGGGGAAACGATTGA
Source organism: Desulfonispora thiosulfatigenes DSM 11270 (assembly GCF_900176035.1). Classification (NCBI taxonomy): domain Bacteria; kingdom Bacillati; phylum Bacillota; class Clostridia; order Eubacteriales; family Peptococcaceae; genus Desulfonispora; species Desulfonispora thiosulfatigenes. Next base: position 30,770 of record NZ_FWWT01000014.1, read on the forward strand.
AGAAGATATTTTAGACCAAATATTTTCACAGTTTTGTATAGGAAAATGAGGAGGATGTTATGAGTTATATTGCAGATACCTATGACGTAATCGTAGTGGGAGCTGGACATGCAGGTTGTGAGGCTGCTCTAGCATCTAGTCGTCTTGGAATGAAAACAGTAGTATTTACATTAAATATTGATAATATTGCTTTAATGCCTTGCAATCCATCTGTAGGAGGACCAGCAAAGGGTCATTTAGTACGCGAAATAGATGCACTAGGTGGAGAAATGGGACTTAATTTAGATAAAACACTTATTCAAGTGCGAATGCTAAACACTTCTAAAGGGCCAGCTGTTCATGCTTTAAGGGCGCAGGCTGATAAAAGTTTATATCAACAAGAAATGACGCAAACCTTATTTAATCAAGAAAATTTAGATGTAAAACAAGCTTTAATTGAGGAATTAATAATCGAAGATAGTAAGGTATGTGGTGTTTTAACAGATACGGGAGCTATTTATAAAGCCAATGCTGTTATACTAACAACTGGTACGTATTTAAAGGGAAAAATATTTGTCGGTGAAATGAGTCGTTTAGCAGGCCCCCAGGGGAATATGCCTTCAATTAACTTAAGTAATAATTTAAAAGATTTAGGTTTTCAAATTGAGCGGTTTAAGACAGGTACACCATCTCGGATTGATAAAAATACCGTAGACTTTAGCAAAATGATTGAGCAACCAGGAGATGACCAAAATTTAAAATTCTCTTTTATGACAGATGAACCGTCGACAGTTAATTATTCTTGCTGGTTAACCTATACAAATGAAAAAACTCATAAAATTATCCAAGAAAATATCCATAGATCTCCTCTTTATGGAGGAGAAATTGAAGGAACCGGTGCAAGATATTGTCCTTCAATTGAAGATAAAGTAGTAAGATTTGCTGATAAACCTGCACATCAAATTTTTGTGGAGCCAGAAGGGGTAAATACTAATGAACTATATGTACAAGGATTAAGTTCTAGCTTGCCTGAAGATGTGCAAAAACAAATGCTAAGAACAGTAGAGGGATTAGAAAAAGCAGAAATTATTAGAATTGGTTATGCTATAGAATATGATATACTTGTGCCAACTCAATTAAAAACTACTTTAGAAACTAAAAAAATTGCAGGATTATATTCAGCTGGACAAATTAATGGTACCTCTGGTTATGAAGAAGCAGCAGGACAAGGATTAATGGCTGGAATTAATGCAGCTTTAAAAATTCAAGGCAAAGAGCCATTCACTCTTAAAAGATCAGATGCTTATATAGGTGTTTTAATTGATGACTTAATTATTAAAGGAACTAATGAACCTTACAGGCTGTTAACATCAAGAGCAGAGTATCGTTTATTACTTCGTCAAGATAATGCTGATTTAAGATTAACTCAAAAAGGACGAGAGGTCGGACTAGTAAAAGATGATCGTTATGAAAGATTTATGAGTAAAAAGGCTAAAATTGAAAGCGAATTAGAAAGATTAGCAACTATAACTGTGAGCTTTAAGGATGAAAAATTAATTGAAATTTTAGCTAAAAAGAATAGTACTAATATAGGATATTCTATCAAAGCGATTGATTTAATTAAAAGGCCAGAGATTAGTTATGTAGAGCTAGTCGAAGAAGGTATTTTAACAAGTGACTTAAACCAAGAAGAAAAAGAACAAATTGATGTTCAAATTAAGTATGAAGGATATATTAAAAAACAAATTACTCAAGTTGAGCGTTTTGAAAAGATGGAAAGTAAGAAAATACCGGAAAATATTGATTACGATGAAATTGGTGGCTTGCGTATCGAAGCAAGACAAAAGCTAATCCAAATTAGGCCTGAATCAGTAGGACAAGCATCAAGGATTTCAGGGGTTTCACCTGCTGATATTTCTGTCATTTTAATTTATTTAGAACAAAAGAGAAGAAAAAGGAGCTAGAAAATTGCAGGAAAAATTAAAAAGAATATTAACAGAGGAACAAATTGAGTTTACAGGGGAAAATATTATTAAATTAACTACTTTCATGGATTTATTACAAGAATGGAATAAAAAAATGAATTTAACTGCAATTGAAAGTGATGAAGAAATCATGTATAAACACTTTTTAGATTCACTTTTATGCCTAAAAGTATGGGATAAATGGGAAAATAAAAAGATTATTGATATTGGCACGGGTGCTGGTTTTCCAGGGATACCTTTAAAAATATTTGAAGATAGCATTAAAATTGATTTACTTGACTCTTTAAATAAAAGATTAGTATTTTTAGAAAATGTGATAGAAAATTTGAGTTTAACTAATGTAAATGTTATTCATGGAAGAGCAGAAGACTATGGCAAGGATATAGATTATAGGCAGGGTTATGATTTAGTTTTAGCTAGGGCTGTAGCTAATTTACCAATTCTCTTAGAATTTTGCTTGCCATTTGTAAAAGTAGGAGGACACTTTATAGCTTTAAAGGGTCCAGAGGTACAAGAAGAGTTAACTAATAGTGAAAAAGCTTTAGAAACCCTTGGTGGAAAATATGTTGATAGTAAAAGTTTTAGTTTAATGAACGGACAACATCAACGTAATATCATGATTTTTGAAAAAATATTTGATACACCTGATAAATATCCTCGCAAAGCAGGGATACCTAAAAAAAGACCTATTATTAAATAGTAATTTAATGGAGGATTTTAACGCTATTTAAAGAATATATACAAAGAAGTAAGAATAAGGGGTGTCCTTAATGAAAGATCATTTATCTAAGCTTTTTAACATAGGCAATGATACTAAAGATAATATAAAGGATATAGATTTAGAGTTAATACATCCTAATCCATATCAGCCGAGAAAGTTTTTTGAACAAAGACAATTAGAAGAATTAGCTGAATCAATTAAACAATATGGAGTCATGCAGCCAGTTGTTGTTCGAAAAGTAGGCACAAATTATGAATTAGTAGCAGGAGAAAGAAGAACAAGAGCTTCAAGATTAGCAGGGCTAAAAACTATTCCTGCTATAGTGAAAAACCTAACTGATAAAGAAACAGCTGAAATAGCTTTAATTGAAAACCTGCAAAGGGAAAATTTAAACTATTTTGAAGAAGCTGAAGGTTATAATAGATTGTTAAAAGAATTTGATTTAACCCAAGAAGAATTAGCTAAAAAGGTAAGTAAAAGTCAATCTACAGTTGCTAACAAGATAAGATTATTAAATTTAGATAAAGATGTTAGAGATTTGATAACCTTTGATGTAATTACAGAAAGACATGCAAGAGCCCTGCTTAAGTTAGAAGATCAAGAATCACAAAAAAAATTATTACAAGCAATTTATGAAAAAGGTTTAAATGTAAGACAAACCGATGAGTTAGTAGAAGTAATTTTAATTGACAGCGAGAAAAAGGAAAATGAAAAAGTAAAAAGAAAAGTTAAAAAAGTATATAAGGATATGAGAATTTTTCTTAATACAATACGTGATGCTGTAAATACAATTAAAGATGCAGGATTAGAAGCAGATATCAAGGAAGATGAAAACGAAGAATATTTTGAGGTTACGATTAAACTACCGAAAAATAATACTGCCAAATAAGGCAGTTTTTTTTCTAAGAAAAATGCATCCAAAAATGGCCTTCAAATTTGCCTTTAAATGACTTAAAATAAGACCTCCTTAATGATAACCCTAGCAGGAAAAAAAGGAATATTATAAGGAGAAATCCTGTACATTTTCATTTTTATAGTCAAAATACAGGAATTTATCAAAACAACTAGAAATTTTAACTTAAAAGATGAGGTGAGTAGGGTGGGGAGAACTATAGCCATAGCTAATCAAAAAGGCGGAGTAGCTAAAACAACAACTGCTGTAAATTTAAGTACAGGCATAGCTATGCTAGGCAAGAAGGTGTTATTAATTGATATAGACCCTCAAGGAAATGCAACTAGTGGACTAGGGGTTGATCGTAAGAATATTAATAAATGCATATATGATGTATTAGTAAATGGAGTATCTTTAGATAAAGTAGTTATACCAACTAATATTGATAATTTATCTGTTTTACCTTCTACTATCCAATTAGCTGGTGCAGAAGTAGAATTAGTTTCTGTTATCTCTAGAGAGGTGAGGTTAAAAAAGGCTATAGATAACATTAAAAAGGATTATGATTATATTTTTATTGATTGTCCACCTTCATTAGGTCTATTAACTCTTAATTCTTTAACTGCAGCAGATTCAATCTTAATACCTATCCAATGTGAGTACTATGCTTTAGAAGGTTTAAGTCAATTGATGAGTACAATCAAATTAGTGCGTAAACATCTTAATGAAGATTTAGATATTGAAGGTGTTGTAATGACTATGTTTGATGCTCGTACTAATTTGTCAAATCAAATTGTAGATGAAGTAAAAGAACACTTTAAAGAAAAGGTATTTGCAAGTATTATCCCCCGAAATGTAAGGTTAAGTGAAGCTCCTAGCTTTGGAAAACCAGGTATTATCTATGATCCTAAGTCTAAAGGCTCTGAAATGTACAAACAATTAGCTAAGGAAGTGGTTGAAAATGAGTACAAAAAGATTGGGTAAAGGATTGGGAGCCTTACTTTCCGACACTGATACAAGTAGAGAAGATATTGAAAACATTAAAAGAGGAAGTAGTGAATTAAAAATAAGTTCTATAAAACCAAATTCATTTCAACCTCGAAAGGTTTTTGATCCAGAGAAATTAAATGAATTAATGCTATCGATTAAAGAACATGGTGTAGTTCAACCTATTGTTGTCAGAACCATTGATCAAGGATATGAATTAGTAGTTGGCGAAAGAAGACTAAGAGCATGTAAAAAGTTAGGGTTTACACATATTCCTGCAATCATCAAAGATTATAATGATGAAAAAATGATGGAAGTTGCTTTAATAGAGAATATTCAAAGACATAATTTAAATCCAGTAGAAGAGGCAAATGCTTATAAATCTTTAATTGAAATATATAATTTTAGTCAAGAAGATTTAGCTAAAAAGGTGGGAAAATCTCGTCCCTATATCTCTAATTTTCTACGTTTATTAAATTTACCGGATAATATCCTTAATTTATTAGCAGAAAATAAAATAAGTGTAGGCCATGCTCGTTCACTATTATCTTTAGAAGACCCTAATAGTCAAATTGAAATTGTCCAAAGGATAATTGATGAGCAACTTTCAGTAAGACAAACAGAAAATATAATTAAAAAATTATTAAATAATGAACATAAAAAATCTGCAAAAAACACAAATGAACCTAGTTCTCCTATTATTAGTGATTTTCAAGATAAATTAAGAAGTAAATTTGGGACAAAAGTTTTAATTAAGGAAAAAGGAGATAATGGTAAAATAGAGATAGAATTTTATAATCAAAGCGACTTGCAAAGAATTTTAGAATTAATCTTAGATAGTGAATTTTAAGTGTTTCACGTGAAACACTTTTCTTATGTTTTAATTTTCTAATGTTTCACGTGAAACATTAAATTTTGGTTAAGGAAGGTAGGATAGTTTTTAATGTTAGGAACAATAGTGAATGTTTTGGCAATAATCTTAGGTTCTGTCATTGGACTTAATTTAAAAAAAGGAATGCCAGCAAGATTTAAAGAAGTAATCATGCAAGGAATTGGTTTAACAGTAATTTTAATAGGTTTAAAAATGTCCTTAAATGTTAATAACGAAATAATAGTAATTATAGCCTTAGTTTTAGGAGGTTTATTAGGAGAATACTTAAATATAGATTATCGTTTAAATCAATTTGGTGAACGCTTAAAAAGCATTATTGGTTCAAAAGATGGTGGATTTGTAAATGGGTTTGTTACAGCTAGTTTGATTTATTGTGTTGGAGCTATGGCCATTATGGGCTCGATTGAAAGTGGATTAAATGGAAATCATCAAATTTTATTTGCTAAATCCTCTTTAGATGGTATTTCAGCAATAGTTTTTAGCTCTACTTTAGGGATAGGTGTAATGTTTTCAGCACTTGCAGTTTTTATTTATCAAGGAATATTAACCCTTTTAGCAGTTGCTGTAAAAGATTTTTTAACTCAAGATATTATTACTTATATGAGTTGCGTGGGTGGATTATTAATAGTAGGTATAGGTTTTAATATTTTAGGAATCAAAGAATTTAAAGTAGCAAATTTATTACCAGCAGTTTTTATAGTCATTATTGTTGTTTATATCGGGATATATTTTTTTCCACAATATGTTTAAATTAGGAATGTATAAAAACAGCCTCTTTTCTTAATAATAAGAAGGTAGAAGAAAAGGAGTTGAGTGTGATGGATAAGACTATTGCAGTTGAAAGTAACTTACTCAGAGTAGGAAGATATTTAGAATGTAATGGATACGATATTGTTGATTTAGATAATATTAATAGAGCTGATATGGTAGTTATTTCAGGTGGTAGCAAGGATTTTTTAGGTCACCAAGATTCTATGACTGCTCGTCCTGTTATTGATGCTACTGGTTTATCAGTTCATGATGTTTTACTTCGTGTTAAATCGTATCACTAGGATTAACATAAATTACAAATAATTGGTATCTAAAGATTAGTGAAAAAATAAGTCACATTTCCTTTTCAAATATATAAAATAGCTAGCTTTGCTAGCTATTTTTTTTATGTATATTTAGAAGAAACAATCAATATATATACTAATAATGCTTTAATTTTAAACCAGCACTAATTAGTGCTGGTACTTAGATTCATATAGTTTAGCTATAACTTGAGAAATTTTATCTGCCATTTGCATGACAATACTTAATCTAGTATTTTGTAAAACTAAGTACTCCATAAATCCGCCTACATTTACTACCCCTGATATAGAAAGGTCTCCTACAGGAGGAAGATTTTTATTTACTGCAGCACCAGGTTTTATGGATCCTTGATTATATGCTACATAACCTATGCTATTTAGATTTCCTAAGCAAGCGTCTATAGCAATAATAAGAGGATTATTAAAAGTAGTATTAATTGATGAAAATACATCATTCATATTAGTAGCATGTACTGGATTATTTAAAGTACCATAAACAAATTGATTGTAGGGTTGTTTTTGTTTTAGCATCCATCCTACTAAGGGACCTAAACTGTCACCAGTTGATCTATCAGTTCCAATACAAACAGTGACTAGGGGCCTATTGGTATACGCATTTAAGTCCATAATTCTATCATTTAGAAATTGAGCACTTTGATCAATAAAATTATCACTTTCCATATGAAGACGGATTTTTTTCTCAGTTGTTTTAATATTTTTTGCAACAGTACTTTTTAACATAATACCTCCTTAAATCATTATTCTGAGGTTAGTATGTCCTAAATCTTAAATATAAAACTTTAAAAACATTAAATTTAAAGGTAAGAATATTATTAATACTCATAAATGAAAGAATATTATCAATAATTTAAATTAATTTATTTTATTAACAATTTTAAAACCGGAGGTGAAGTAATATAAAAAGTATTATCAAGGTTGCATTAACTTTTATTGGATCATTAATTGGAGCGGGTTTTGCTTCAGGTCAAGAAATGGTTAAGTTTTTTGTCTTATTTGGTGATAAAGGAATATGGGGGGCAATTTTAGGAGGTACCCTAATTTCCGTAGTAGGTGGATTTACTACACTTATAGTTAATAAGAATAACATAAGTAATTATGGTGATTTATTAAACTTTATGTTTCCAAAGAAAATAGCAAAGATTATGGATACAATTATTTTTATTTCGATATGGGTCAGTCTAGGAGTCATGTTTATAGGAAGTTCAAATATTTTATTAGAACAATTTGGGATACCAATTTACTTAGGTGTGGCAATTATAGCTATTACAATTTGTCTATTTTTATGGGTAGGAATAGAGGGCTTATTAAAGGCTAACTCAGTTTTAGTTCCTTTTCTTATTGTTTTAACTCTTTTTAATAGTTCATATTATTTGATTAATCCACTTCCTTGTCTGCATATGACTAATGGTCTCTTACCTAATTGGTGGATTTCAGGTATCTTGTACGCAACATTAAATATGCTTTTAGGAATAGTAATCATAACTTCTCTGAAAGAAGAAGATAAAAAAATTCCTCTGAGTGGAGGAATTTTAGGTGGTATAATTTTAGTATTATTATCATTATTAATTATTAAAAGTCTCTCATTATTACCAGATAGCATGCTATACACGGAAATGCCTTTGTTAACTCTAAGTTTAAGCATTAGTAAAATGGTGGGTATTTTATATATAGTAGGATTATTAGTAGCCATGTTAACAACAGCATTAGCTGATACTCATTCTATCTGCAAAAGGTTAGAAAGAAGATTTACATATCGTAGAAGTTTACCTTTAGTAATTGCTTCAACTTTTGTTTTTGTTCCTTTTAAATTTTCATTACTAGTAGGAATTTTATATCCTCTAATAGGTTATATCGGAATTCCTTTAGTTTTAGCAGTAATTTGGTACGGTTTAAAATCCCTTAAAGTCGGGTGATTCAGTATAATTTTTAATAAAGTCAATAAAAGATTTAGTGGCTTTTGATAAATATTTATCTTTGCGCCAAGCTAGTCCAATAGTAGTTTCGATGGTTTCGGTTAAAGGAACTGCGACAATATCTTTAGTATCCCTAGCAGCCATTTCTAATAAAAATGATATTCCAACGCCACTAGCTACTAAAGCTTTTATTGTTTCGATTTGATTTGAAGAAAAAATAACCCTAGGCTTTAATTTATGCTGATGGCACCTTTGCATAATAGCACGTCTATGAAAAGAATCATCTTTTAATAAAATAAAATCTTCATTTTCAAGTTCAGTAAAACAAACTTCTTTACAATTACATAGCCGATGGTCTTTCGAAACACATAACACAATATTAGTTTTAAATATTTCAATAGTATCTAATTGTTTTGAGTTTTTAGGCAAAATTATTAAACCTAAATCTAAATCACCTTTTTCAATTAACTGTCTAGCATTAATAGAACCTTCTTCATATACTTGTAAGTCTAAATTAGGATAATCCTTTGAAAATTTAGTAAACATATTAGGAAAAAAATGGGCCCCTATCATAGGAGGGAGTCCTAATTTTATTTGTCCTTTATCTAAACACTTTAAATCCCTGATTTCAAGCAAGGTATCATTAAGTTCAAAAAGAATTTTATCTATTCTATTTAAAAAAACCTTTCCTTCTTCTGTTAGATAAACTCTTTTTTTGTTACGGTCTAATAGTACGACCCCTAATTCTTCTTCTAATTTACGAATGGAATTAGTAACAGAGGGTTGTGATACATGGAGAGCTTCAGCAGCTTTGGTGAAATTTTTTAATTTACTAACCTTTTGAAAATATTCTAATTGTCTTAATTCCATGCAAATCACTCCAAAGAAATAGTTATTATTTATTATACTATAACTTTATAATATAATCATGTTATTTTAGCATATTTAAGGCAAATAACAAAAAATATAAATATGCAAGTTATTAAGATATTAATATATAAAATATTAAGGATACAAGCATATAATCAATAAAGATTAATTATATTAACTAAATATTTGAAAGATTAGATAATTTTCAATAAATTTATCCCAAATATAATTTATTTAGTTTACAATAGAAATATATACTTTTTTAATTAATGTAGAAGGGGTGGAGGCATGAAAGAAATATCCGTTAAAGAAGTCCAAAAAGAAGTTAAAAGATTATGTATGGAAGCAGCTTATAATTTACCAGAAGATGTCGAAAAATTAATTAGAGAAGGTAAAGAAAAAGAAGAGTCACCTTTTGGTAATTACTGTTTTGATAAAATAATTGAAAACTTTGAATTAGCCCGCAAGGATCAAGTTGCTATGTGTCAAGATACTGGTCTTGCAGTTATATTTGTAGAATTAGGTCAAGATGTACGTATAATTGATGGTGATTTAATAGTGGCAATTAATAATGGTGTAGCTGAAGGTTATACAGATGGTTATCTACGTAAATCAGTTGTAAATGAGCCTATTTTTGAAAGAAAAAATACAGGTAATAATACTCCAGCTGTTATTCATACAGAGCTAGTACCAGGAGATAAGCTTAAAATTCAGGTAGTTCCTAAAGGTGCAGGGAGCGAAAATATGGGTGCTTTAAAAATGTTAAAGCCAGCGCAAGGATTAGAAGGAGTAAAGGATTTTATTATCGAGTCTGTAACTAAAGCTGGTGGAAATCCTTGTCCTCCTATTATTGTTGGAGTAGGCGTAGGGGGTACAATGGAAAAATGCACTATTTTAGCTAAAAAGGCTTTGGCGAGAAAAGCAGGTGAACCTAATCCTGACCCACGTTATGCAGAACTCGAAAAAGAATTATTAGAGAAAATCAATAAATTAGGTATCGGGCCTCAAGGTTTTGGGGGAAGGGTTACAGCCCTTGCTGTACATATTGAATACTACCCAACTCATATAGCGACTTTGCCTGTTGCAGTAAATTTAAATTGTCATGCAGCAAGACATAAAGAAGTAATTTTTTAGGAAGGGGCGAAAATAATGAAGGAAATTAAGAAAATTACAATACCTTTTACTCTTGAACAAGCTAAAGGATTAAAAGCAGGGGATCAAGTAGCTATAACAGGTACAATTTATACAGCTAGAGATGCTGCACATAGAAATATGCTTAATGAATTAAAAGAACAAGGAAAATTACCAATAGAGATAGAGAATCAAGTTATCTATTATGTAGGACCAGCTCCAGCAAAACCAGGAAAGCCAATTGGTTCTTGTGGTCCAACTACTAGCTATAGAATGGATAGTTTTACACCAAGCTTATTAGATTTAGGGCTTAGAGGAATGATTGGTAAAGGTCCACGCGATAAAGATGTAGTTGATTCCATGATTAAAAATGGAGCTGTTTATTTTGCAGCTATTGGTGGGGGAGCAGCGTCAATTGCAAATTCAGTAAAAAAAGCTGAATTAATAGCTTATCCTGAACTAGGGCCCGAGGCACTTAGAAAATTAGAAGTTGAAGATTTTCCATGCGTCGTGGCTATTGATGCCGAGGGTAATAATTTATATGAATTAGGCGTTAAAGAATATCGGATAGAAGATTAAAATATAGTTAATAAGAATGATATTGGCTATAAGATTGAAAATTTCATAGAATTTAATAAAAGTGTATCTAGAGGGTGAAAAATTCCTGCCTACGGTACACTTTTTTTATTTTCTAAATAATATTCCTAGAGAAGATAACTACCTTTTGAGAATATACTTTTTAAGATATGTAGATACTATTAATATACAATAGGTTTTCTTCGGGAAAAATAATTTTTACAGGATTTAATTAATAGTAACCTTATACATTAAATATACTAATATAACTAAATGAAAGTATTAATTATCTAAAGCTACTGAGCTCATTCCTTTTAACTGATCGAGCATACTTAACGTAGATAATAATACTTTATAATTAATATTGTAAATTAAATTCAGAGTTGGGGTGATTAGGTGAAGTTTGATGTTGTCATTATTGGGGGTGGGGGTGCAGGAATGATGTCTGCCCTCGAGGCCAGTAAAAGCAAGGATTTAAGTGTAGCTATTTTTACTAAGACTTATCCTACAAGGTCTCATACAGGGGCGGCTCAAGGTGGTATTAATGCAAGTCTTGGTTTTCAAGATGAAAAGGATTCGGTAGATGAGCATTTTAGGGATACCGTTAAAGGCAGTGATTTTTTAGGTGATCAAGATGCTATTGAATTTTTTGTAAGTAAGGCACCTGAATGTATTTTAGAATTAGAATCATTAGGGTTACCTTTTTCTAGAGATGAAAAAGGGAGAATAGCCCAGCGTAACTTTGGGGGAGCATCGCATCCAAGAACATGTTATTCAGCAGATAAAACAGGTCATGTGATTTTACATAATCTTTTTGAACAATGCTTAAAAAATAATGTTCATTTTTTTAATGAATGGGCGCTCTTAGAAATCGTAACTGATAAAGATGAGCTTCAAGGTGTTATAGTTTTTGATATAAAAAGTGGGGAAATAAATTCCGTTAATTGTAAATCTTTAATTATTACAACAGGTGGTTTTGGTCGCATTTATTGGTCACGAACTACTAATGCTTATAATATGACAGGTGATGGAACAGCAATTTGTTTAGAAGCGGGCATTCCTATTAAGGATCCAGAATTTGTGCAATTTCATCCGACTGGATTAATTACGACCGGGGTATTGTTATCAGAGGCTTGTCGGGGTGAGGGTGGTTATTTAGTTAATAATCAAGGAGAAAGATTTATGGAAAAGTATGCACCTGAAAAAATGGAGCTAGCTCCAAGGGATTTAGTTTCCAGAAGTATTGAACAAGAAATTAAAGAAGGTAGAGGTTTTGGTGAAGGTTTAGCCTCTTATGTTCATTTAGACTTAAGACATTTAGGGAAGAAAAAAATACTAGAGAAATTGCCACAAGTTAGACAATTAGCTATTGAATTTGAAGGGGTAGATATGATAGATGAACCTGCCCCGATAAGGCCTAGTGGTCACTATGTGATGGGAGGAATTCATATTAGTGATTATCAAACTTGCGCTACTCCTATTGCGGGAATTCATGCTGCAGGAGAATGTGCTTGCGTGTCTGTTCATGGAGCTAATAGGCTTGGAGGTAATTCGCTAGCAGAGGCCGTAGTATTTGGAAAGTTTGCGGGAAAAGGGGCAGCACAAAGTGCTAAAAATAGAGAGCTTGGTCAGGAAGAATTAATTAAAGAAAAGAGAGCAAAATGGGAAAAAATGTTCACGGAAAAGACCACACAAACAAATGGTAAAAATTTATTTACTATAAGGGATAATTTAGCTCAAACCATGTGGAATAATGTTGGTATCTTTAGAAAAGAAGAAGAAATTGAAAAGGCTTTAAGTGAAATAAATCAGCTTTTAGATGACTATAAAGAAGCCCAAATAGGTGATGACAGTAAGAAATATAATATGGCCTTTATTACATATTTAGAGGTAGGTAATTTACTTAAATTAGCTAAAGCAATTACAATGGGTGCTCTTGCACGTAAAGAAAGCAGGGGTTCACATGCACGAATGGATTATCCAAAACGTGATGATGAAAATTTCTTAAAACATACCTTAGTTTATAAAAATGGTGAAGAGTATAAACTTGATTATTTACCAGTTAAAATAACCAAATATCAGCCTGAAGAAAGGAAATATTAAATGAAAAATATTATTTATAAAATCAGACGATATGATGGTGAAAAAGAATGGGATCAAGAATATAAAATTCCTTATGAAAAAGGAAAAACAGTTTTATGGGGCTTAATTAATATTAGAGAAACACAAGATAATACTTTAAATTTCACTTCGGCGTGTAGATCTGCTATCTGTGGTAGTTGTGGAGTAATTGTAAATGGAGTAGCAGTCCTTGCATGTAAAACTTCTATTGACGAATTTTTAAACACTTTCAAGACAGATACTTTATACATAGAACCCCTGAAAAATTTTAATATTGTACGAGATTTAGTGGTAGATTGGGATCCAAAGTTTGAGCGTTTAAAAGGTGTTAAGCCTTGGTTAGTGAAAAATAATAATGATAGCTCATCTCATGAGCAATCTGCAGTAGACTTTCTAAAAATATCTAATCCTACGGACTGTATTCTTTGCGGGATATGTGCATCAGAATGTGGTCAGTTATCAATTAATATTAAGGGATTTTTAGATCCTTTTATTTATTCTAAGGCTTATCGTTATATTGAAGACTCACGCGATGAAGAAGAAGGAGAACATCTTGATTATGCGCTTGATGTGGGCTTATGGAAATGTATTAAATGTATGCAGTGTATGGCAAAGTGCCCGAAAGCAGTTAAACCTGCTGATCATATTAGTGGATTAAGAAAAAAGAGTATGGATATGGGTTATCTTAAAAATACAGGAGCACGTCATGCATATGCATTTTTTAATGATATTAAACGAGATGGCAGGTTAAATGAAACTACATTACCGATTAAAACTGATGGACTTTTTTATAATATTAAAAGGGTACCTTTTGCCCTTCGTTTACTTAGAAAAGGAAAAATAAAAATAGCAATACCAAAGCCTGTGATAGGCATAGAAGGAGTAAAAAAAATTTATGAATTAGCACGCAAGGAGGGAAATTAATGAAATATGGTTTTTTCCCAGGCTGCACTTTAGAAGCAGCAGCTGAAGAATTAATGATATCTACAAAAAAGGTCGCCGAAGGATTAGGAATAGAATTAATTGAATTAGAAGGTTGGACCTGTTGCGGTGCTAGTCATAGTCAAGATGTCGATGAATTTTTATCCCTGTGTTTAAATGCACGAAATATCGCGCTCTGTGAAAAGTTAAATGCACCCTTATTATCTGTTTGCAATACTTGTACCTTAATGATCAGAAAGGCAAAAAAGCAATTAGATGAAGATGATGAAATTAAAGAAAAGGTTAATGAAATTTTAAATAAGGCGGACTTAAATTATGCTGGAACATCTACGGTTAGTCATTTATTATGGGTTTTAGTAAAAGATTATGGTATTGAAAGATTAAAGAAGAAAGTAGTTAGACCTTTAACTGGTTTAAAAGTAGCTAATTTTTATGGATGTCATATTTTAAGACCACAAGAAATAATGGGGTTTGAAAGTTTTTTAAATCCTGATTCTATGGAAATGATCGTTAATGCTATTGGCGCAGAAAATGTTTATTATGATCGTAGGCTTAGTTGTTGTGGGTTTCATGCTGTTTTTCCAGCTGAAGATGAAGTATTAAAAATAGCGGGGCTTGATTGCTTATCAGCTAAAAAGGCAGGGGCTGAGGTTATGGTAACCCCTTGTCCATTATGTCAAATGCAGCTGGATATGTATCAACCTGATAGTCAAACACTTTTCAAAGAAGATATTACAATGCCAATTTTACATTTGCCACAGTTGATTGGTTTAGCCCTTGGTTTTGAGCCAAAAGAGTTAGGAATTAAAAGACATGTAATAGATGCTTATAAAGTTTTACATAATCATATTTAAAAGGTAGAGGAATATATATAATTAATATAGAAATAAGATGTAAATCCATGTACAGCATAGGTTATGTGTGATAAAATTTTTGAAGTGGAATCATTTTTCGGAGAAAGGAAGCCATATGGATATTAAAAGTATTTGCAAAAAAAATCCAATTATTCTTGTAGTTGATGATTCTAAATATATGCGCACTGTCTTAAGACAGTTTTTGGAAAATAATAATTATGAGGTTATAGAGGCAGATGATGGTAAGGAAGCTTTGCTTAAATATCAAAACTTTAAACCTGATTTAATTTTAATGGATTATGTTATGCCTGGAATGGATGGTGTAACTGCTGTAAAGGAATTAAGAAAATTATTAGATTCGAATTTAGTTCCGGTTATTATGGTTACTAGTTTAGGAGATGAAAAGTCAGTTAATGATGCCTTTGAAGCAGGAGCGACTGATTATATTGGTAAACCCATTAACTTTGCGGTACTTAAACATAGAATCAATCGCTTAGTAAAAGCAAGGTTTACAGAATTATCTTTAATTAAAAGTGAAAAGTATGCACAATCTATCATTAAAAATGCCTTAGATGGAATTATTATGGTTGATATGTGTGGAAAGATTAAAGCCTTTAATCCTTCGGCTGAAAAGATATTTGACTATAAGTCAGCTGAAATGGTAGGCAAAGAAATTAAAGGTATTATTCCTAAGTTTTATTGTGATAAGTGTGGTGATTGCTTTTCAATAGAACAATACATAGATGGCAAACAAAAAAAGGGAATTAGCTGGGAAATAAACGGATTAAAAAAGGACGGAACCAGTATTCCTTTAGAACTTAGTGTAAGCAATTTTGATTTAGGTGATCAAATGTATTACGCAATAATTTTGCGTGATATTACAACTAAACAAAGGTATGAAAAAAAGATAAGATATCAAGCTTTTTATGATAATATAACAGGAATACCTAATCGTTTGTTACTTAAAGAAAGGCTGAGCCTAGAGGTTTCTCGTTGTAAAATATCTGAAGAAAAGTTAGCTGTAGTGTATTTAGATTTAGATCGGTTTAAATTAATAAATGATACTTTAGGTCACAATATTGGTGATGAATTATTAAAATTTGTAGCGCATAGATTAAAAGAGATTTTAAGTAAAAATGATACTATAGCTAGGATGGGTGGAGATGAATTTGCCATATTACTTCCTAGCATTGAAAGAGAAGAAGATGCAGCAAAGGTTGCTACAAGGGTTTTAGAGTCACTACGAGAACCTTTTGTGTTAAATGGGCATGAATTATTTATTACGGCAAGTATGGGGATAGCCTTTTGTCCATGTGATGGTGATGAAGTCGATAAGTTAATTAAAAATGCTGATATTGCTATGTATAGGGCTAAGGAAAAAGGTAAAAATAATTTTCAACTTTATACTATGTCGATGAATGATAAGGCGCTTGAACGTTTAGAAATGGAAGGTAGTTTACGTAGGGCCCTAGAAAATAAGGAATTTATTATTCATTATCAACCTAAAATTAATTCAGAAAGTAAGGATATTGTTGGTTTTGAAGCTTTAATTAGATGGCAACATCCAGAACTAGGATTAGTCCCTCCTGGTCAATTTATTCCACTTGCTGAAGAAACAGGTCTTATTTTAGGGATAGGTGATTGGGTATTAAGGGAAGCTTGCTTGCAAGCAAAACAATGGCAAGATGAAGGATTTACTAACTTACATGTCGCTGTAAACTTGTCTTCAAAACAATTTCAATTACAAAACTTAACCAATACAATTTCTAAAGCATTAGCTGAAACTGGACTTGAACCTAGATTTTTAGAGTTAGAAATAACTGAGTCCGTAGCTATGCAAGATGTGGAATATACTCTGAAGGTTATGCAGGATTTAAAGCAAATGGGTATTAAATTTTCTATTGACGATTTTGGAACTGGTTATTCTTCGCTCAGCTATTTAAAGAAATTCACAATTAATAAATTAAAAATAGATAGATCTTTTGTAAGTGAGATAGGATCTAAAAAAGATGATAGAGCTATAGCTTCTACTATTATTGCTTTAGCGAAAAGTCTTAATTTAGGAATAGTAGCTGAAGGAGTAGAAAACCAAAGTCAGTATGATTTTTTGAAAGACAGTAAGTGTGATGAAATGCAAGGGTATTTATTTGGGAAACCCATGCCACCATTGGAATTCAAAAGGCTATTAGATTCAAAACGAGAATTATTAGAACCAAATCAAACATTTTTAGAATCAAAACAAATATTATAATCAAGGCTCATGATTTTTAAAGAAATTTAAAAGTTATGAGCCTTTTTATGTTATATTTTTATTATTTTGGCATAATATAGATGATGGGGAGAAAAACATATACCATAAAAAACCTTGACAAAAATAGGTAGGTATAATAACATTAAACCCACACATCAGGGGTCGATATAAAGTTGTCGGGTGGAAGGAGGAGTTATATGATTCAGATTAAGGTTGAAAACTTATATAAAGTGTTTGGTAGTAATCCGCAAAGAGCTATCAAGTTAATAGAAGAAGGTATGGATAAGGATGAAATTTTAAACAAAACAGGTTTAGCTGTTGGAGTAGGGGGGGTTTCTTTTGAAGTTAATAAAGGAGAAATTCTTGTTATCATGGGATTATCAGGTAGTGGTAAATCTACTTTGATTAGATGTTTAAATAGATTAATAGAACCAACAGCGGGGAAAATATATGTAGATGATAAGGAAATATTAGGTTTAGATAGAAATCAGCTAAGAGATTTAAGAAGAAAGAAATTTGCAATGGTATTTCAAAAATTTGCACTATTTCCGCACAGAACTATTTTACAAAATGCTGAGTATGGTTTAGAGGTTCAAGGAATTGATGCAAATACCAGAAAAGAAAAAGCGAGAAATGCCCTTGAATTAGTTGGTTTAGGTGGTTGGGAAGATCGTTATCCTAACGAGTTAAGTGGAGGAATGCAGCAAAGGGTTGGTCTAGCAAGAGGTTTAGCTGTTGATCCGGACATTTTATTAATGGATGAGGCCTTTAGTGCTTTAGATCCACTAATTAAAAGAGAAATGCAAGATGAGCTAATATCACTTCAAAGTAAAGTACAAAAGACTATAGTTTTTATTACTCACGATTTAGATGAGGCAATAAAACTAGGAGATCGTATTATTTTAATGAAGGATGGCGTTGTAGTTCAAGAAGGAACGCCTGAGGATATTTTAACAAATCCAGCAGATGATTATGTTGAGAAATTTGTTGAAAATGTTGATAGATCAAAAATTTTAACAGCACAAGGTGTTATGAATAAAGTAGGGGTGGTTGCATATTCAAAGGACGGACCACGAACTGCTATGCGTAAAATGAAAGAAGAAGGTATCTCTAGTATTTTTGTTGTGAATTCTGAATACAAGGTTCAAGGTGTAGTTTTAGCAGAACAAGTAGCCCAAGCAATAAAAAATGGAGATAAGGATTTAGCTAATGTAATTGAAAAAAATATTGCCAAGGTTAGTCCTGATCTATCAGTAAATGAGTTATTCCCAATGATGACAGATATTCGATATCCTTTAGCTGTAGTAGATGAAACTGAAAAACTATTAGGTGTTGTCATTAGAGGATCAATCTTAGCAGGTTTAGCTGGAAGAGGTGATGAATAATGAAAATGCCCTTTTTACCCAAAATACCGATTGAAAAGGCTGTAGATAATTCAATTGATTGGTTAACTGACAACTTTTCATTTATTACAAAAGCAATTTCAGATTATGTAGAGATAGGAATTAAAGGTTTAGTAACAGGACTTGATTTTATTCCACCGTGGTTATTTATTATCATCGCTACATTTCTTGTATTTTATTTAACTAAAAATAAGGGATTAGGAAGTTTCACATTTTTAGGTCTCTTATTAATTTGGAATCTTGGTTTATGGGAAGCTACAATGTCAACAATAGCATTAGTGCTGTTTGCCACCTCGTTAGCCCTACTGATAGGAGTACCTCTAGGAATTTTAGCTGCACTTTTTGATTCCTTCTATAAAGTAGTAATGCCAATTCTAGACTTTATGCAGACTATGCCAGCATTTGTATATTTGATTCCAGCAATTCCGTTCTTTGGATTAGGTGTAGTATCAGCAGCATTTGCTACTGTGATTTTTGCAATGCCACCTTCTATAAGGTTAACATGTTTAGGTATTAGGCAGGTTCCTGAAGAATTAATAGAAGCATCAGAAGCATTTGGTTCTACTAGAATGCAAAAGTTGGTTAAATTACAAATACCAATTGCTACTCCTACTATCATGGCAGGAATTAACCAAACCATAATGTTATCTTTATCAATGGTTGTTATTGCAGCAATGATTGGTGCTAAAGGTTTAGGTGGAGAAGTTTGGACAGCCATTCAAAGATTTAAACCTGGTATGGGATTTGAAGCTGGACTTGGCGTTGTAATTATTGCGATTATTTTTGACCGTGTTACTCAAACTTTAGCAAAAAATAAAAAATAATTTTAAGGGGGATTCTATGAAAAAGTATTTAGTTTTAACACTTATTTTAATGTTGTCACTAACCTTAATAGTTGGATGTGGTAATTCAGGGAGTAATGAAGGTGGAGAATCAGGTGAAGCTTCAAAAAAAGTTGAGTTAGCTTATGTAGAATGGGCTACAGAAATTACAAGTAATAATGTTGTCAAAGTTGTATTAGAAGAAAAATTAGGTTATGATGTAGAACTTACTTCTGTAGGTGCAGCTGCAATGTTTCAGGCGGTAGCTATGGGAGATGTAGATGGAATAGTAGCTGCTTGGTTACCAACAACTCATAATAGTTATGTAGATAAAATTAAAGATGATGTTGAAGATTTAGGTGTTAATTTAGATGGTACTAGAATAGGTTTAGTAGTTCCTAAATATGTAGACATCGACTCTATAGAAGAGTTAAAAGCTAATGCAGATAAATTTGATGGTAAGATAATTGGTATCGAGCCAGGTGCTGGTATCATGGATAAAACTGAAATTGCTATCGAAGAATATGGTTTAGATAATTTTGAATTAGGAGAAGGAACAGGAGCAACAATGACTGCAGCCCTTGCAGACGCCCTTAAAAATGAAGAATGGGTAGTTGTAACTGGATGGAGCCCACATTGGAAGTTTGCTCGTTGGGATTTAAAATATTTAGAAGATCCTAAAAATATATATGGCGGAGAAGAACAAATCCATACTATTGTTAGAAAAGGTTTAAAAGAAGATATGCCAGAGGTTTATACTTTTCTAGATAAGTTTAATTGGACTCCAGAGGATATGGAAAAAGTTATGATCTGGAATGAAGAAGAAGGTGCTGATCCATATGAAAATGCAAAACGTTGGGTAGCAGAAAATGAAGATAAAGTAAATGCGTGGTTAGAATAATTAATTATCTACATGAAACAATCTTAAGTAGTTAGAATAAAAATTAATTTAAATATTTATAAAAAAAAAAGCCCGATTTCATATTAAATCGGGCTTTTTTTGTAAAAAACTAGAGGAGGGTAATTATGAAAAAATATTTAGTTTTATCACTGATTTTACTTCTTTCATTATCCTTAGTGGTAGGATGTAACAGTTCAGCTAGTAAGGATGATGAGAAGAAAATTGAACTTCTTTATGCGGAATGGGATTCTACAATAGCTAGTACTAATGTTTTAAAAGCAGTATTACAAGAAAAAATGGGATATGATGTTGAAATGACCTCTGTTAGTATAGCTGCGATATGGCAAGGAATTGCATCTGGTGATGGTGATGCAATGGCTGTAGCCTGGTTACCGACAAATCATGATAATTTTTATCAAGAATATAAGGATAAGGTTGAAGATTTAGGGGTTAACTTAGAAGGTACAAAGCAGGGTTTAGCTGTACCTGAATATGTAGATATTAATTCTATTGATGAATTAAATGCCAATTTTGATAAATTAGATGGTAAAATTATCGGAATTGAACCTGGTTCAGGCTTAATGACAAAAACTAAACAAGTAATGAAAGAGAATGACTTAGAGAATTTTGAATTAATGCAAGGTAGTGGAGCAACTATGGTAGCAGCGTTAGCAGATGCTATTAATAATAAGAAACCAATCGTTGTAACAGCTTGGTCTCCGCACTGGATGTTTGGACGTTGGGATTTAAAATATTTAGATGACCCGAAGGAAACTTTTGGTGGGGAAGAGCAAATTCATACAATTGTGAGAAAAGGATTACAAAAAGATCATCCGGAAGCTTACAAGTTTTTAGATAAATTTAACTGGACTCCAGAGGATATGCAAGAGGTAATGAACATGAACCAAAAAGAAGATGCTGATCCATACGAGAGTGCTAAGATTTGGATCTCAGAAAATGAAGATAAAGTAAATGCTTGGTTAGAGTAAAATATTAAATATTTACATGAATCAAGCTCAAACAATAATAAGGTGGTATGAATAAAATGCCTTCAGGAACTTTTAAAACTCACTATCGTTCAAACAGTTAAAAGTTCTTATCTTCAGACATTTTATTCCTTTATTTAAACTCGCTATGATTCATTTAAAATAATTAATATTTTAAATTTAAAAAGTCCGATTTATGCACAAAATGTACAAACCGGATTTTTTATCAAAATTTTTAGGGGGTATGTATGAAAAAATATTTAGGTTTAATATTAATATTAATTTTATCGTTGTCGTTGGTAGTAGGGTGTAATAGTTCAGCAAGTAAAGATGAAGAATCTAAAAAGGTTGAATTAGCGTATGTAGAGTGGACTACAGCAGTAGCTAGTAATAATGTGGTTAAAGTAGTCTTAGAAGAAAAACTAGGTTATGATGTAGAACTAACTTCGGTAACAGCACCCGCGATGTATCAATCTGTAGCTATGGGTGATGTTGATGGTCTTTTATGTAGTTGGGTACCAACTATGCAAGGTCATTATATAGATCAATTTGGTGATGATATGGTAGCTTTAGGTCCAAATTTAGAAGGAACTAAAGTAGGGTTAGTTGTTCCCGATTACGTAGAAATTGATTCTATAACAGAATTAAATGAAAATGCTGATAAATTTAATGGTCAAATAGTTGGAATGGATCCAGGGTCAGGGGTAGTGCATATAACAAAATCTAAGACATTAGATGGATATGGGTTAACTAATATTGAATTATTAGAAGGATCAGATGCAACCATGACAGCAGCATTAGGTGATGCTATTAAGAATAATGAATGGATAGCAATAACAGGTTGGAACCCACATTGGATGTTTGCTCGTTGGGATTTAAAATATTTAGACGATCCAAAAGGTTTTTATGGGGAAGCAGAAAGAGTAGAGACTTTTGTAAGAAAAGGTTTAAAAGAAGACATGCCAGAGGTTTATAACCTTTTAGATAAGTTCTATTGGACTTCAGAGGATATGGAACAGGTTATGATTTGGAATGAAGAAGAAGGTGCTGATCCATATAAAAATGCTAAACGCTGGGTCGAAGAAAATGAAGATAAGGTAAGTTCTTGGTTAGAGTAAAATATTAAATATTTATATATAGTATGCTCAGTCAGTTAAAAGGAATGAGCGTAGGTAGTTTTAGGAATGTACTGAACTCACTATCGTTCAAACAGCAGCTACATTCTTATCTAAAACTACCTACGCTCTTTTTATTTAATCTCGCTATGATTCATTTAAAATAATTAATATTTTAAAGCAGTATTTTATTCTAAATTAAGTCGCTTACTTAAAATAAAATTGGTTATTGCAAAATAGACTATACAGAAAATTGCTGTTATTATAATTCTATAAGTATTAGCTAGACTTATAAAGGAACCCATACCAAGTAGGTCAGGGGTAAGGTTAGGGATATCAGTAAAATATACTACTCCTGGAAACATACCTATAATTGTGGATAGCATTTCTTCAAGGATAATTAAACCAATGAATGCACCAAAAGAAGCTAAAATTTTATGTTTATTAAATAGCTGTCCAATAGCAATAGATGCATACACTATTAAGATTATAGAAGCTAGAATTAGAAGGGCTGCTATGATAATCTCAAAAGCTAAAAGGTATGTAGAAGCACCTATTTGTCCTCCTGTTATATTTAAGTTAATATTCTCTAGAGCTATTTTAGTGCCGAATTTTTTTGTAAGACCTTTACATTCTAAAATAGTATCCATTTTGTTATCTGTCCTTTACCATATTATTTATAATGGTTAAGATTTCATTTTCTTTAAAACCCATCATTTGCATATTATCTAAGAATTCTTTGATTTGTTCTTGAGCTAATTGAGTTCTGGCCTGTTCAATTATTTGGGCATCTTCAGTAATTGATCGACCACTAGTGCGGTGTGTAATTACAAATCCATCTTCTTCCAATTTAATCAGGGCTCTTTGCATAGTATTAGGATTTACTGCAGCTTCCCTGGCTAAATCTCGCACTGAAGGAAGTTTAGAACCCAATGGATATACCCCTGATAAAATTAATAGTTTAATGTGTTCTATCAGCTGGATGTATATAGGCCGATCAGATTTTAATTCCCACGGCATAAGATTACCCCCTCCTCTGTATTATTGTACTAAGAACTTAATACAATGATACATTATTTTTATTTGTTGTCAAGGCAAAATTAAAAAGAAGTATACCAAAGTTCTATCTTTGGCATACTTCTTTAATTTATTATTTTTATCATCTCAAGTGCCTAGGATGATTTATACCTAGTTACATTTTATCATTTTTTGCATTTAAGCTATATTTGTTAAGAAAATCTTCTAAAAAAAGAAGGAATTTACCTATAAATATGGAAGTATTTAGGTATATAATAATATTAAAAATGACAGCATAAATCTTGTTTGTGTTATAATATTAGCACAAATGGGGTGGTTTAATGAGGTTTAGCCTGATTGATGTTTTAATTATACTGATTTTATTTTCAGGTGCTTATAAAGGATATTATCGGGGTATGGTGGGTAGTGTATTTGGCTTAATTAAAACTATTTTAGCCTTGATTATTGCAAATAAATACAGTAAGCCTATTGTCGGATTCTTAGATGAAAGGTTTGGAATCATTGAAAAACTGTATAATCTACTACATGGTAAAATGCCTTTAGCTCTTGAAGGAATGACGATGCCTGTTGTGGGTAATGGCTCTGATATGATTTCTATATTTATTAATAGCATGATGCTACCAGAATGGATTAAGGAAAAGCTAAACATATTTGCACTAGGTTCTACCGAATTAGCAAAGGGCCTTGGAATTAGTAATATGGGAGATTTGCTAACGTATTTAATTGTTGTTACACTTATTAAGATAATAGTTTTTTTACTTTTATGGTCTTTTATTAGTAGCATTATTAGCTCTATTTCTTTGATGTTTACCAGGAAATTAGATAAATTATTTTTAGGAAAACTTAATCGTATAATTGGATTAGTGGTTGGTTTAGCTTTAAATTCACTTATCATATTAGTATTAGTTGGGATGCTAACAGCTTATACAGCAATTATCCCTGACATTGGTGATAATATTTTAGCAAAAATAGCGGGGAGCATTAATAAATCATTTTTAGTGCCCTATTACCAAGCAGGTTTTAAGTTACTTTTTAGCAAATTTATTAGTTTTATTTAAAGGAAGTTTTTGAAAATGATAAAACCAAGATATAGAATTTATTCAAAGCATTTACAGGAAAAATTTCAGCAAAGAGTTTATAAGTTATCAATCAATTTACCAGGAACTTGTCCTAATAGGGATGGAACTGTAGGTGTAGGTGGCTGTATATTTTGTGATGAGGAAGGCTCAGGATTTGAAGGTTTATCTAATTCTTTAAGTATCGGAGAGCAGATTAAAGAAAACAAGGAATTTTTCAAGAAAAGGTTTGGAGTTACAAAATTTATAGCTTATTTTCAAAGTTTTACTAACACTTATTTGCCTTTAGAAGAGTTTAAGAAAAATATGCTTGAGGCTACCTTAGATGAAGACGTAATTGGAATTTCAATTTCAACGCGTCCTGATTGTATTCATGATAGTTATTTGGATTTTTTAAAAGAGTTAAAAGAAGAAAAAAACATTAATATTAATATCGAATTAGGTCTACAAACTGTAAATTATCATACGTTAAAAAGAATAAATAGAGGTCATACTTTAGCGGAATTTATTGATGCAATATTAAGAATTAGGGCACGTGGATTTGAAAGTGTGGCTCATATTATTTTGAATTTACCTGGGGATACCATGGATGATGTTATTGAAAATGCTAAAATTATTTCATCTCTGGGTGTGGATTATGTAAAACTTCATTCTTTATATATTGTTAAAGATACTAAGCTCGGTAATATGTATGAAAATGGGGAACTTTCGCTTATATCTTTAGATGAATATATAGAAAGAGTGATTACCTTTATAGAGTATTTAGATCCTGAAATCATTATTCAAAGATTATTAGGTAAAGGACCTCAAAAGACCTTATTATTTTGTAACTGGGATACTAGTTGGTGGAAAATTAAAGACCGTATAGAATTAGAGTTATTTCAAAGGGATACTTATCAAGGCAAAAAATTTGATTATCTTAATGGAAAGGCACTAAAAGCAAAGTTGGTGAAATAATGAGTATTGCAAATAAATTAAAAAATATATTTGTCTTTAAAAATCCCTCTAAAAGTAGAGGGATTGATTATAATGAAAAAGAAAATATTACACAAGACTTCTATGTGCTGAAAAAAGCTTTAAATGAAAATAATAATTTACTTGAAGTTAATTGGGATAATTTAAAAGAAGAACAACAAAAACAAATGGTTATGGAAGTTTATCTTGAAAATTGGCGAGATTTAATTTATAAATATAATCAATACGATGAAAAAGAAAAAATCAAAATTATCGAAATGTTAGCATATATTCCTCATAAAGAGGTAGTTGATTTTTTAATTAATGAAATGAAATCAACTTCAGAAACGATTAGATTATCAGCAAGTTGTTCTTTACGAAAGCAGGATACCAGTTTAACCTTAGAACCTATGTTGTATGCCCTCACTCAGCCTAATCAGTGGTTACCTTCTAGGGTTTTAGATGTTTTAAAGGGTATGGGTTCTAGCTTAATTGATCCACTATTAGAAATGATTAAAAATTGCGACCCCCAAGTGCAAAGCGTTTTAGTGCAGATTTTAGGGGAAATCGGTGATAAGAGATGTTTAGGTGTATTTACAGAACTCGCAAAATCAACTGATGATACCTTGCGCCTAAGAATAGTAGAAGCTTTAAAGGTCTTAGCTTTAAAAGAAAGTTTTTTTATTTTGACTAATTTAGCCCAAGATGACAAATGGCAAATTAGAATGCATGCAGTAGAAGCTTTAGGTAATTTAGAGCTAGATGAAGTAGAAAAAGTTTTAAGGCAAAGATTAAAGGTAGAGGATGATTCTATCGTGCTGGAATACATACAAGAGTTTATAGAGAAAATTAATCAAGACAGTATGCCTGAAATTATTTCATGGGTAAGAGAAGGGTAGGATAGAGTGGAACAATATCTTGACAAAACATTAGAAGCACTTAATAAAATTGATTTATTGCTTATCATAATGACAACTTTAAAAATAATAGGTATTTTAGTAGCCACCCGTGTTGTTAATAAGCTAGGAGCCATTTTAATTGATCAATTATTTAAAGACCACTTTAATATTAATGAAAAAATGCAAATAACAACGAGAAGAGTAGATACTTTAAGTAAATTATTAAAGAATATACTTTCTTATTCTCTATATTTTATTGCTATTATCACCATTTTAGATATGTTTAATGTCCCAGTTAAGGCTATTCTAGGTGGAGCGGGAATTATTGGTGTTGCGATTGGTTTTGGAGCACAGAACCTAGTTAAAGATATAATCACTGGATTTTTCATAATTTTTGAAGATCAATATGCCGTGGGGGAATATGTAGATATTAATGGTAAAATTGGTACAGTTGAAGAAATTGGCCTAAGATTAACCAAAGTTAGGGATTGGGGTGGTCAATTATATATAATTCCTAATGGTAACATTGGACAAGTGACAAATTATAATCGTGGAAGTATGAGGGCAATAGTTGAAATTGGAATAAGTTATAAAGATAATCTTAAGCATGCAATACAGGTTATTGAAATAGCATGTGAGAAGGTATATCAAGAAATGATTGATATTATTGATGAAAAACCATTTGTCCATGGTGTAACAAAGTTAGATTCAAACTTCGTAACTGTAAGGGTCACTGGAACGACTAAAGATATGAGCCATTGGATGCTAGAAAGAAATTTAAGGCTTAGAATTAGAGAAGAATTTGATAGCCAGGGGCTAGGGGCACCTTTTCAGCATATTGTCTATATAAATGCTGATGACCATAAAAAGGATCAAGAAAGTCTAGGAGGTATGTAATATGCCCATGGATCTAAAAGTAGGAGATATAGTGCAGACAAAAAAAACTCATCCGTGTGGAAGTAAAGAATGGGAAATACTTAGAACAGGGGCTGACTTTAGAATTAAATGTACAGGCTGTGAAAGGCAAGTATGGATAAGTAGAGTAAAGCTAGAAAAGTCTATTAAAAAGGTTATAAGTGAGTAAGGGTGTAAGTGAGTGTATGGAAAATAGCTGCCCTCAAACACAAACAAAGGCTAAATTGTAAACTATACCTCAGGAAAATCTGGGTATTAATTTATAATCTAGCCTTTTTAATTTTCGCTTTTTTCGGCCTTTTCAATAGAATGATAATAAACCCCATCACCCAAATAAAACCATCTGATGAAGTATTCCTCTTCCTCAACGGGTAAATTTAAATCTAAAAAATGCGTAAGATCCTTTGCTTTTTTTAACTGACAAAAGGGGCAAGGATCTGGGCGATCCCAGACGTTTTTATAGCAGGTCCCTTCTAAAAGACATCCTTGCTTCTGGGCTGCAAAATTAAAATCTACAATTTTTCTATCCTCGGTAACTAAAAATACGGGTTGAGGGAGGGCTTTAATTAATCGAATTAAAGGTTTTAAATTCCTACGCATATTAATTTTATGAATTTTCATTTTTTGATTTTGCTGAATTTTTTGAGCTTGATAGTTATTTAGGGCTGTTCTCAATCTTTCTTCTTCTAACGGAGTTAAGCCAATAAAGTTAATACCATAAAACAATCTATTATATTGGTTTTCTTTCCAGACAAACTGTCCGTGAACTTGATAGCTGTGATTTTCAAATTCAAAAACAATTTTTGCAATTATCTGATTTTCCATAGGAACATCTAACAGAGATTCAGCCTTGATACCTCCGCAGCTTAAGTTTAGTATCTTTATAGGAATACATTTATCTAGATTAAGTTTTGTCTGCCCTATGGAAATTAAGATTGCTTTAGCTTCTAAGGGTTCTAAAAAGTCAATTCTAAAGTCTTTGCGCATAATTATTTCTCCTTATACAATACTTAAAAATAGTACCATTATAGAATGATAAATAAAGCAGTATAGTGTTAAATATACCATGAATGGTAATAATAGTATATAAAGGCAATACAATATGTTTCATAGAAAAAGATTTTCCTGTTTACCTAGACAGTAGTATATCCTTCTGATATAATTACATATTGTATATCCCTGCTCCATTAGAAATGGAGCCGCTAGTCCAGGGGGAGGAGGTGAAGTATAGATGCGTCCATATGAACTTATGTATATCGTTAGACCTGATATAGAGGAAGAAAAACTTACACAAGTTATTGAGAAATTCTCTAACCTTATCGTTAAAGAAGGTGGCGAAGTCACTAAAACAGATAAATGGGGAAAACGTAAGTTAGCTTATGTTATCAATGATAAATGGAGCGAAGGTTTCTATACTCTAGTTCATTTTAATGGACAACCAGAGGTTGTCAATGAATTAGATCGTGTAATGAAACTTACTGAAGATGTTGTCCGTCATATGATTACTCGTATAGAAGAATAAGCACTTCAAGTTCTATGAAGGAGGAGTGTTCGTTATGAATAAAATTATTTTAATAGGTCGTTTGACTAAAGATCCTGAACTGCGTTTTACACCTTCTGGAAAAGGTGTTGCTACATTTACCTTGGCTGTTAACAGACCCTTTGCTAATCAGCAAGGTGAAAGAGAAGCTGATTTTATTCAAATAGTAGTTTGGGGTAAACCAGCAGAAAACTGTGCTAATTTTATTGGCAAAGGATCACAAGTAGCAATTGATGGTCGCTTACAAGTGCGTACCTATGATAATAAAGAAGGTCAAAAACGTTGGGTTACTGAAGTTGTAGCAAATAGTGTAGAATTTTTAGATAGCCGAGGAAAAAGAGAGTCAAATAGAGATAATAATGAGAATAATAATAATCAAGAGGACTCCTCTTTTGGAACTGTAATAGATTTTTCTGAGGATGATATTCCATTTTAAAAGGTAGAGGAGGGAAATCATGGCTAAAAGAGAATTTGGAAGACGCGCGAAAAAAAGAATTTGCAGCTTTTGTGTAGGTAAATCACAAGCTGTTGATTATAAAGATTTAAATAAATTAGGCAAATATGTTACTGATCGTGGAAAGATTTTACCACGTCGTATTTCTGGTAACTGCGCTAAACATCAACGTGAATTAACAATTGCTATCAAAAAAGCAAGATATATGGCTTTATTACCATACACTACAGAATAAAATGAGGGGGCACTTAGTTGCCTCCTTTTATTATAGAAAATTTCACTTTAAACCAATTAAGGAGGAAAACCGATAATGCAGCAATCTTTGACCAAGGGCTTAGGCGAAGGAGCTTTAATGGCCGCACTGACAGCTATTTTTGCTTTGGCTGGCATATACATACCGATAATAAATTTAATAACCATTTTAATAGTGGCGGTTCCTATCACATTGGTAATAGTACGCAATGATTTTAGAATTGGTTTTATTTCTTCATTAGTAGCAGGATTTTTAGTGGCTATGTTGGCAGGACCTATTATGGCCGTTACTTTTTACATTCAATTTATGAGTATGGCATTAGCATATGGGTACTTATTTAAAAAGAAAACCAAGGCAGGAAAAATAATTATTGCAGGCACAGCAGTTTCTGTGATTTCTACCCTTTTATTATTAATGATAAGTTTTGCCATAATTAATACTGATTTTGAAACGCAAAAAGATTTTATGCTACAAACAGTAGATGAGACAATGATTATGTATGAAAAGTATGGGTTATTAGATCAAATTACAGAACAAGGTATTAGTAAAGAAGAATTTAAAAAGGCTATGGTTGATTCCGTGAATTTATTTATTACTGTTTTACCTGCTATCTTAATTTTAGCAAGTATCTTTAGTTCGGTTATTAATTTTATTGTAACGAGAAGCATTCTAAGAAGATTTGGTCATGAAGTAGATAAATTACCTCCTTTTAGCCAGTGGCGCTTACCGTGGTATGCTGTGTGGGGGGTTATATTTGGCTGGGGTTCTTATCTTATTGGTGATTATTTTGGTATAAGTGCAGGTATAATGATAGGAAAAAATATTTTGATTGCCTATAGTTTTGTTTTATTTGTCTTAGGATTATCAGTAATTTCTTTCTTTTGGAAAAAGATAAAGGTTAATTTTATAGGTAGATTAATATTTTTATTTCTCTTAATATTTTTAGCAAGGTCTATCATTTTATTGGCAATTGCAATAGGTTTATTTGATTTAGTTTTAGATTATCGTAAGAGAATCAAAATAAATAAGGCTGAAAAATAATCCAATTTGTTTTAAAATAGAAATAATGAAAGGGGAGATAGTTATGAAAGTAATTTTACAAGCAGATGTTAAAGCATTAGGTAAAAAAGGCGAGGTTATTGAAGCAAAAGAAGGTTATGCACGTAACTATTTATTGCCTAAAGGATTAGCAGTAGAGGCAACAACCCAGAATTTAAAAGAAGTAGAAAGATTAAAAAAACTTAAAGATCAAAAGGAAGAAAAAGAATTAGCCGAAGCCAATGAATTAGCTGAAAAAATTAGTAATATCAAAGTAGTTTTAAAAGTAAAAAGCGGTGAAGGTGGAAGATTATTTGGTGCAGTTACGAGTAAAGAAATAGCAGAAGATATTTTAAAAAATCATAACATAAAAATTGATAAAAGAAAAATAGAGTTAAAAGATAATATTAAAACATTAGGAACTTATAATATCAAGATAAAGGTTCATACTAAGGTTACGGCAGACTTATCGGTACAAGTAATAGCAGAGTAGGATTTTAACAAAGTAGGGGATAAAATGGATAATGCTGCATTTGAAAGAATACCACCACAAAATCTAGAAGCAGAACGTGCTGTCTTAGCTTCAATGATGTTAGAAAAGGATGCGATTTATGAAGCTATCCAAATGATTAAGCCGAAGGACTTTTATAAAGAAGCTCATAGCATTATCTTTTCAGCTATCATTGATTTAACCGAAAAAGGTGAACCAGTTGATTTAATCACTTTAACAGAACAACTAAGACAAGAAAGCAATTTAGAAAAAATAGGTGGCGTGGGTTACATAGCAGAAGTGGCAAATTCAGTAGGTACAGCAGCTAGTATTGTTCATTATGCTCGTTTAGTTAGAGATAAATCATTACTGCGTACTTTAATTAGAACAGCAACTAATATAGCAACACGGGGTTATGAACCAGGTGAGGAGCCTGAGGAATTACTAGATGATGCTGAAAGAATGGTATTAGAGGTATCGCAAAATCGGATACGTAGTGGACTAGTACCCATTACAGATGTAATTGAAAATACTATTGAAAAGTTAGAACTTTTACAGCAGCAAAAAAGCGACATTACAGGATTATCTTCAGGATTTAGAGATTTAGATGCAATGACCTCTGGTTGGCATAGTTCGGATTTAGTTATTGTTGCAGCAAGACCGGCTATGGGTAAAACATCTTTTTGTTTAAATATTGCTCAGCATGCTGGGATTAAAGAAAATGTACCAGTGGCAATTTTCAGTCTAGAGATGTCTAGAGAACAGTTAGTTCTACGGATGCTGTCTTCATTAGCAATGCTTGATCAACAAAAATTAAGGACAGGCAGAATGATAGATAAAGATTGGATTAGTTTAACAAATGCCATTGGTCCCTTAGCAGAAGCGCCAATTTATATTGATGATACTCCAGGTATTTCTGTAATGGAAATAAGGGCAAAGACAAGAAGATTAAAGGCAGAAAAGGGATTAGGATTAATAGTTATTGACTACTTACAATTAATGTCAAGTGGACGTCGTTCGGAAAGTAGACAACAAGAAATATCTGAAATATCTCGAAATTTAAAAGCTTTAGCTAGGGAATTAGAGGTACCAATTATAGCTCTTTCTCAGTTAAGTAGGGCTGTAGAACAAACGCAAGATAAAAGACCTGGTCTAAGTCATTTAAGGGAATCAGGAGCACTAGAGCAGGATGCTGATATCGTTATGTTTATTTTTAGAGAAGAATATTATAATCCTGAATCAGACAAAAAGGCGATTGCAGAAATAATTATTGCAAAACATAGAAATGGTCCAGTGGGTAGCGTGGAACTAGCCTTTCTTAAGGAATTTACAAAGTTTGCTGACTTAGCAAAAATGGCGGAGTAATGCAGGGCAATTAATTGCTCTGCATTTTTTTGAGGAAAATGAGGCATTAAAAGACAAAAACACGAATATTATCTAAATAATAATAAATATAATTCGTTTATATCTTGACCTTAAGGATATTAACTGATAAAATAGTTGAGGCTTATGTCAAGGAAAAATATTGAGGGGGTCTATTTAATGAATAAGAATTATGATGTACTAATTATAGGAGCTGGACCTGCTGGGATTTTTACTGCGTTAGAATTAAATAAATTAGATAAAAATAAAAAAATTCTGATTATCGATAAAGGTAGCAGAATTGATAAAAGATTATGTCCGGAAAAAAAATTAGGATATTGCGTAAAATGTAAAGTTTGTCACATCACTTCTGGCTGGAGTGGAGCAGGAGCCTTTTCTGATGGAAAGCTTAGTTTATCTCCTGAAGTAGGTGGAAGAATTTCCGAATATATGACCGAAGAAGAAGCGCAAAGCTATATCAATTATGCAGATGAATTTTATACTGAGTTTGGCGCTCGTAATGAAGTATTTGGCTTAGATAACCCGAGAGTTGAAGAAATAGCGTATGAATGTTCTAAACATAATATTAGATTAGTACCATGTCCTGTACGTCACTTAGGAACAGAGCATGCTTTTACAGTATTAAAAGGAATGCATGATTATTTAGTAGCAGAAGAAAATGTTGAGTTTATGGAATTAACCAGTGCTGAAGACTTGATCGTTGAAGATGGTGAAGTAAAAGGTGCGATTTTAAATATTAAAAATGAAAAAAGATCAGTATTTGCTGAAAATGTTGTTGTAGCTCCAGGTCGTGGGGGAGCTGAATGGCTTAAAGATCAGGCGGATAAACTTAAATTAGTAACTGAAAATAATGAAATTGACATCGGAGTAAGGGTAGAAGTTCCAAATTCTGTAATGGATCACTTAACAAAAGATTTATACGAAGCAAAATTATTTTATTACTCAGATACTTTTGATAATAAAGTTAGAACATTTTGCATGAATCCAGGGGGAGTAGTTTCAGGAGAAGCTTATGGAGATTTATCAGTGGTAAATGGTCATAGCTATGCCGACCCTAAACTTAAAACTAAAAATACTAACTTTGCTTTATTAGTGTCTACTCGTTTCACTGAGCCATTTAATCAACCGATTGAATACGGAAATTATGTAGCACGCCTAGCTAATATGCTAACAGGTGGCGGCATCATGGTGCAAAGGTTTGGAGACCTCGTTAAAGGAAGAAGAACAGATATAGATCGCCTGAAAAAATCAACAACTATTCCTACTTTAAAAAGTGCAGTACCAGGGGATTTAAGTTATGTATTACCACAAAGATATTTAACCTCAATTATAGAAGCAATTCGTGCTTTTGATAAAATAGCACCAGGTATGGATAGTAAAAACACCTTATTATACGGTGTAGAAGTTAAATTTTATTCATCAAAGGTAAAGGTTAGTAATACCTTTGAAACCCCAATCAAAAACCTGTACGCAATTGGAGACGGTGCAGGAATCACAAGGGGATTAATGCAAGCATCTGTAACAGGAATCATTGTAGCGAGAGATATTAAGAAGAAAAGTAATTAAGAAGAAAATATCTATATCGTAAGTTGCAAAGGACATTATAATTAAAAAATAATTTATTATCATAAAGCTACATTAAAGGGTTGGCGTTTCAGAAATATCTGAAATACCAACCTTTTTTATATTTGGATGGTGGCTAATTATATTATTTAAAAGTTTGACAGCCAGATTTAGGGTGAATTAATCTTGGGAAAAGGGATGTTAAAAGTATTAAAAAACAACAATGTCGAAATATGAAGGATTTTAGATAAAGGTTATAGCTGAATTAACCAGAATATCGTTGATATATGATTATTTTGAAAGGGAGAGAGGATATGACTTAATAAGAGTTTCTTTAATTTTGATTATAATTTTTACGTATTAAGGAGGGATTCATTTTGAACCAAAGAAAATTATTTGCCATCATAACATTAATAGGATTTATGATGACATTATTACCAGTAACTGTATTTGCAGGTTCGGATAATTTTGCGTCTTTAGGATGGTCTCAAATTTATTCAGAAGATGATTATATAAATGCTGATAACATAGATTTAGCTGGATTTACAATTGAATTGAAGGATTTTAATGGAAAACCAACATCAAAGGTTACTACAGGTTCAACACTTGTAATTTGGGCAGAACGTGTTAATGAACAAGTATCTGATGTAGATGAATTCACAGACAAGGATGGAAACAAATTATCAAACAAGTTTAATAAAGCAATAATTGTAGTTACCCCACAGAAGTCAACGATAGTATATTTAAGATCTGATAAGGCTGGTGTAGTAAATGTAAAAGCAGCGATTGTTGAGGAGAATAAGTTAGACTCAGAAACAGTATGTCAAAAAGACATAGTTGAAAACAGAGCTGTTCAAATTAGTGATACAGCTAGAGCTGAATTTGAAGGGTCGGAGATTATTCTAGACCCTAGCCTAGGATGTTCACAAATATACTCAAAAGATTATCGCCTAGAAGCTGATGGAGAAGATAATGCTGAGTTGATCATAACTTTAAGAGACCGTTATTGTAATACGGTTGCTAATGCATGGGCATATATAGCATCAGACAGAGGTGCAGTTGATGTAATCGTAGAAAATGGTGATTATAGCGAAAAAATGATTGATTCAGAAAATGGTGTTAAAGCCTTTAAATCTAATGAGGATGGAATTATTGAATTTAAAGTATCTTCTAAGGTTGGAGGGAGAGCAAGAATAGTAGCAGGATTTAATGAAGATATCTACAATAACTTTATCAATGGAGATTATTCACAGATCATTCGTGATAGCTGCATATTAAACTTTATTGCAAAGGCTACCTTTACCATGGGGTCAAATATTGTCAAACTAAATAATGGAACAGAAATAAGTTCAGATGTAGCACCTTTAAACGACAGAGGAACAGTTTATACTAGTTTAGACACATTTAGTAAAGTGTTTGATCTTAAAGCTGAGAGGGATGACAAAAGTAAAAAAATCACTTTAAGTAATAATTTTATAAAGGGTACTTTAAAGCTGTATACTAATTATGTAGAAGTTAATGATGGTCAATCTCAAAGATATATGAATGCTGCTCCATTTGTTAAAGATGAAATAATTTTTTTACCTATAAGAGACTTAGCTAATATTTTTGAGAAAGAAGCTAAAATTGTTCATGGTGCAAAGTTCACTGTAGGTTCAAAAATAGTGGAGTTAAATGACGGTACAATATTAGAATCTGAGGTAGCTCCTTTTTATAAGGAAAGTGAAGTTTTTGTACCAGTTAGATTAATAGCGCAAGTATATGGACTATTTATGGATGTTGAAGAATATCCTTCAGTAACCATGATATCTTTTAATGATTATTTTAATCCATATGATAATAATAAATTACAAATGTTTATGGGAAGTACGGAATATATATTTAATGGCATTTATGGTAATCTCAATCGTGCTCCATTTATTAAAGATGGAGAGATGTTCGTACCACTAAAGTTTGTGGTAGAGAAATATGGGCATGAGGCAATAATTAATGATTTAAACTCAAATAATAATCTGAATTCATTACTAGTAGAAGGATTTACCCTTGATCCAGAATTTAATCCAGAAATAACTGAATATAAACTGAAGGTTGATAATTCAGTAAGTAATATTAAATTAACCGCACAGGCTGAGTTCAACATGGCAAGGATGAAACTTAACGGAGAAATCTTAAATAATCAAGAAGCAAAGGAAATAAGCTTACAAGAAGGCGATAATATCTTTAGTATAGATGTAATAGCTGAGGATGACTCTAAAAAAACGTATAAAGTTATCATCAATAGAAAAGAAAATGGCAATTCTTCTGGAGGGGGATCCTCTTCAGGTGGAGGAAGCTCATCATCAGGAGGTGGGGGTAGTTCTTCTTCATCAAGTGGTGGAGGGGGAAGCGCTACTACATCAGATAAGGATGAAAATACAAATAACAATAATAGCACAAAGGATAATACGGTAAAAGAAAGTATTGCAAAAGACACTGTTGTAAAAACAGAAGCAGATAAAACTTTAAAAGAATCATTATTAAAAACAGGACAAGCTAATATTTCTCTAAAAGATAAAAACACTCCAAAGGTAGAAATTTCTGTGGAAAACATTAAAAATCTTACCACAAAAAAAGAAAAGCTAACCATAGAAAATAAGGGATTAAAAGTAGTATTTCCCCCAAAGGCTTTAGCATTAGAAAAAGGTGATCTTCAGGATGCCTCTGTAGAATTAGGTGCTAGACAAGTTTCTGAGGTAGAGAAAGAAAGCATAATATCAAAAGCACAGTTGGGTCAAAAGACTGGATTATTTGAAATAGGAGCAAGTATCGTAGATTTAACAGCAGGATTAAGGTCTTCTAGTAATGAGGGAAATGAAGCTAAAAAAATTGATAAGTTCACCGAACCGGTAGCTGTAACTATTGATTTATCAGAGGTGAAAATTACTAAGGAAGATATCCCAAAATTAACTGGAATCAGATATGAAAAAAATCAGCAGGGCAATATCATACCAGTCAAACTAGGAGGAACATATAGTTCAGTTTCAAAACAATTTACCTTTTATACAGATAGTTTCAGTTTATATGGTGTACTTAAAGACTCTAGTTTAACTAAGATTAATTTAGGCGTAAATCAATTAAATTCATTAGTTAATGGTCAAATAAAGTCATTAGACAGTCCACCAATAATTAAAAATGATAGGGTAATGGTTCCTTTAAGATTCATAGGAGAAAGTTTTGGGGCAAAGATAGAATGGGATGAAATAGAAAGAATAGTTACATATAACTTAGATGGAATAGAACTTAAAATAATGGTTGATAATAAAGCTAAAGGTCAAGATGTAGCTGCTACTATAGTGAACGGGCGTACTTTAGTTCCAATTCGTTATGTTTCTGAAAATTTAGGGGCTAATGTATTATGGATTTCTTCAACTCAAAGCGTAGAAATAGTTAAATAATAAAATTAAGAGGTATAAATAAGGTTGGCGTTTCAGTAATATCTGAAATAGGCTGAAATACCAACCTTTACTTCTATCCTATTAAAATTACACTTTTCTAATCCATCAAAATATCTAACATTTTAGAGGTATTATTTAAAAAATCCCTCATCACTTGATAATGTTCAGTTTGTTCATATTGCACTTGATTAAAGCCGTCTTTTATTTCATAAATAATCGAATTTGGATATGATATAATAATTGGTGAGTGGGTAGCGATTATAAATTGACTACCCTCTTTAACTAAATCATGTAATCTAGCTAACATAGCCATCTGCCTTGTGGGGGATAAAGCTGCCTCAGGTTCGTCTAAAATATATATTCCCTTTCCTTTAAATTTATTTAGAAATAATGCTAAAAAGGATTCTCCATGTGATTGCTCATGAAGAGAACACCCACCATAAAAATCAATAATCTTGCGTCCTTGTCCATCTTTATCTAATTCATCAATATTGGTTGCTAAATTATAAAAACTTTCTGCCCTAAGGAAAAAGCCATCTTGAGGTTTCTTAATACCTTTAGTTAGTTTAATATAATTATGTAAGTCTGAATGAGTATCCTTAGTTGAAAAGGTAAAGTTTTTTGTGCCACCCTCAGGATTAAAACCATATACTGTTGCAATTGCCTCTAAAATAGTTGATTTTCCAGTTCCATTTTCGCCCACGATAAATGTAACATTAGGATGAAATTTTAATTTAAATAAGTTATTAACAGCAGAAAGACAAAAGGGATATTCACTAAAATTAGAAATTCTATCTCTTTGTAATTCTACACTTCTAATGTATTGACTAATATTTTCTATGTTCATTACTATGCTCCTAAAATAAAATTTAATCTTTAAATTCATACTCTTTCTTTTTATTATATAAAACTCCTGCCAAAAAATTATTTCTAAGTATATAAAAAATTGACCAGTAATGAACAGCTTAAAGTATATATCCTTGTTAAAATTACTCTTTTCTTAATTCTTCAATTTCTTCCTTCTTTAAACCAGTATTTTTATATTAAATTTCGAGTTAAAAATGGTATTATTAGTAGTAGGATTAATTTTATACCTGTTAGGGCGTGAAAAGGTGTTTACTAAGCTAGAAAAACTAAAAAATTGGTTTGAGGATAAAGAAAGGGTTGCTCTTGCCTTTTCAGGGGGCGTGGATAGTGCTCTTTTATTAAAGGTGGGGGAAATGACCTTAGGTTCAGGATTATCAGCTATTACTATTCATTCTCCATTAAATAAGGAAGAAGAATTAAAAGTGGCACAAAGGCTAGCTGAAAATTTAAAAGTAGAGCAAATAGTGGTTAATTTAAATGACCTTGAAATTGCTGAGGTAGCTAGTAATCATAGTGAGCGCTGTTATTATTGTAAAAAAAATCGGTTTGAAAAATTAATTTCACTTATAAAAGAGAAGAATATAAAATGGATTATTGAAGGGTCTAATTTAGATGATTTAAAAGATTATCGTCCCGGATTAAGAGCTGTAAAAGAATTAGGAATTAGAAGTCCGTTACAGGAAATAGGGTTTACGAAAAAGGAAATTAGAAATTTAGCACGCTATTTAGATGTGCCTGTATGGAACAAGCCTTCTGAGCCTTGCCTGGCTACGCGTTTTCCCGTGGGTACAAATTTAAATTTAGATAATTTAAAAAGGATAGAACAGTGCGAAGAATATGTAAAAAGGTTATTAGACATAAAAATACTGCGCATACGGGATTATAATAACTTAGCGAGAATTGAAGTATTAGAAGAAGATATTAAGTTACTATTACAAAATAAAGTAGAAATTACGCGGGAACTAAAAAAGAAAGGGTTTAAATATATTACTTTAGATTTAAACGGCTATAAACAAGGGAGTATGAATAATACGGGAGGCTCATAATGGATGAAAAACAATTAACAAAATTTTTACTAGATTTTCAAAAAGGGAATATTGATATAGCAGAGGCGGTTAAAGAATTAAAAGATTTACCTTTTAAGGATATTGGTTTTGCTAAAGTTGATTATCATAGGGAGCTACGAAAAGATCGTCCTGAGGTAGTTTTATGTGAAGGTAAAAGTTTAGACCAAATAGAAGGAATAATTAAGCTATTAGGAGAAAAAAGCAAAAATGTACTTGCAACTAGAGCAAGCAGAGAAGTTTATGAAAAGATTAAAAATCTTTATCCTACAGCAAAATATTATGAACAAGCCAGAATTATCATAATAAATGAAGAAAAGAAAATTAAAAATGAAAAGACTATCCTGGTAATTACAGCAGGAACATCTGATATAAGAGTAGCAGAAGAAGCAGTGGTTACAGCAGAGGCTTTTGGAAATAAAGTTGATAGATTATATGATGTAGGGGTAGCGGGACTTCATCGCCTACTTTATAATTTAGACAAGTTAAGACAGGCAAATGTATTAATAGTGGTAGCAGGAATGGAAGGAGCCCTAGCTAGTGTTGTGGGGGGGCTGGTTAATAGGCCTGTAATTGCCGTTCCAACTAGCGTGGGTTATGGCACTAATTTTGGCGGTCTGACAGCTTTACTTTCAATGCTTAATAGTTGCTCTGATGGAATTGGAGTAGTAAATATAGATAATGGATTTGGTGCAGCAAGCCTTGCTCATCAGATTAATAGTTCATCATAAAACTTACCTGGTGAGGGGGGAAAAAATGCGGACTGCATATTTTGATTGTTTT
This sequence comes from Desulfonispora thiosulfatigenes DSM 11270, assembly GCF_900176035.1. Classification (NCBI taxonomy): domain Bacteria; kingdom Bacillati; phylum Bacillota; class Clostridia; order Eubacteriales; family Peptococcaceae; genus Desulfonispora; species Desulfonispora thiosulfatigenes. Next base: position 70,955 of record NZ_FWWT01000014.1, read on the forward strand.
TCAGGAATTAGTGGAAATATGATTTTAGGTTCTTTTTTGGGTGCTGGTTTAGACTTTGCTGAATTTAAAGAAAGTTTAAAATCCCTACCTATCAGAGACTTTGAAATCGAAGTAATAGATGTAATTAAAAATGGTATTAGTGCTAAATACGTTGATGTTAAAGTATTAGAAAAACAACCACATAGATCTTTACATGACATTTCTGAAATTATTAATAAAAGTGAATTTTCACAAAAGGTTAAAGATTTAGCGCTAAAAATTTTCATGCGTTTAGCGAGGGCAGAAGCAAAAGTACATGGATGTCAGATAGAAAAGGTGCATTTCCATGAAGTAGGTGCTGTTGATGCGATTATAGATATTTTAGGAGCGGCTTATGGTTTTATTACTTTAAAATTAGATAAAGTATATTTTTCGCCTTTACATGTCGGAGGTGGAATGGTGAAATGTGCTCATGGTTTAATGCCTGTTCCTGCCCCTGCAACAGCCGAACTTTTGCTAGGTACGGTTACTTATAGTGGTCAAATAAAAAAAGAATTAGTTACACCTACAGGAGCAGCAATAATTACGACTATTGGGGAAAATATAGCAAATCAACCAATGATGAAAATTAAGAATATTTCTTATGGAGCAGGTACTTGGAATTTAGAAATTCCTAATGTAGTAAGGTTAGTTTTAGGTGAAAAAGTAAATAAAGAGATAAACAATGATAAAATGAAAGACGATGATCAAATATTAGTACTCGAAACTAATATAGATGATATGAACTCTGAGTTTTTTGGATATACCATGGATAAGCTCTATGAAGAGGGTGCGCTTGAGGTTTATTTAACTCCTATTCAAATGAAAAAAGGTCGCCCTGGTACTTTGTTATCAGTAATTTGTGATTTAAAAAATAAGCAAAAATTAATAGAAATAATTTTACACGAAACCACTACTTTAGGCGTAAGAATTTATCCTGTAGAACGATTTAAATTATTAAGAGAACATAAAAAAGTCAAGCTTCCTTATGGAGAAGTACGAATTAAAATTAGTAGGTTAGAAAATAAAATTATTAATATTAAACCCGAATTTGAAGACTGCAAATTAATTGCGCAAAAAGAAGGCATACCTCTTAAATTAATTTGGCAAAAGGCTTATAAACTTGCAAGTCAATTTGATTAAATTTGCTATTTTATCTGCTTAAATGACAAAAAGAAAAAATATTTTAAAAAAGTACAAACTAGTGTTGACTTTAAGAATAAATACCTGTAATATATACAACTGTGAGACGGAACAAATGAGCCATTAGCTCAGTTGGCAGAGCACCTGACTTTTAATCAGGGTGTCCCGCGTTCGAGTCGCGGATGGCTCACCATTTAGGCCCGTTGGAGAAGTGGCTGAACTCACTAGCCTTTCACGCTAGCACTCAGGGGTTCGAATCCCCTACGGGTCACCATTATAAAGTGGGGGGTTAAAAGTTTTATACTTTTGGCTCTGTCCATTTTAATTTAGGGCGATTAGCTCAGCTGGGAGAGCACCTGCCTTACAAGCAGGGGGTCGGCAGTTCGATCCTGTCATCGCCCACCATTAGGAGCTGTAGTGTAGCGGTTATCACGTCGGCCTGTCACGCCGAAGATCGCGGGTTCGATTCCCGTCAGCTCCGCCATTTACGCCTCGATAGCTCAGTCGGTAGAGCAGAGGACTGAAAATCCTCGTGTCGGTGGTTCGATTCCGCCTCGAGGCACCACAAGCTAGTTACTTCGGTAACTAGCTTTTTTTATGTTCATATTATAAAATAGTTAATGCATAAATCAAATCATTAAGATAAAATTAAGTGATTCAAGTATGGACAATATTTTTAATTACAGACTATTAAATTAGTACATAAATTAAGTAAGGGCAACATAAACAAAGTATTTACGTATTTAGGATAGTATAGTCAAATTATGGTTCATACAAGTGGGAAATATAAATAAGATACAAATATAAATACAAATGGAAATGGAAATAAGGAAGGTGGGACAGTTTTATGGACAATAATAAGAAAATTACAAAAAGGATAATAATTTCCTTGATAATTTTAGGTATTACTTATGCTAGCTTACCGACAATTTTATATAGTGCAGCTAATTATTATGAGGGGCAAAAGGAAAGTAAAAACATAGCAGAAGGGTTATATAAAAAAATCACTAAATATTTTCCCCATAGCTCTAAGGCTCCTAATTCTTTAGAGGCTTTAATAATTTCGAATAATGTCCAGGGAGAAAGTATTTTCATTACTAATCATTTTACCTCATCTAATCCTAATACTTACATACCGACAGCTAAAGGGGTAGAATATTATAAACTTCTAGTCCAAAAATATCCTAACTCCCAGCAAGCAAAAGCTGTTCCGTTAAAAATTGGTCAATATTATGAAAGTATCGGATATTATGGTGAAGCAGAGAAATATTTCTTACAAGGATTAACAGAAGATAGAGAAAGTTTTGTGGCCTCTGAAAGTAATTACCATTTAATAAAATTATATTTAAAAAGTAAAAGTCCTCAAAAGGCACTAGAGTATATCGAGATTTATCGTAAAAATTATCCTGAAAGTTTAAAGGCTGAAATGTATCTTTTGGCAGGAGATGCTTATCAAACCTTGGGGGATTTTAAAAGGGCAGAGAAATCATATAAAAATATTTTAAAATTAGAGCAAGGTCAAGATGATTCGGATTTAATGGATGAGAAAGCAACAAACAGCTTCTATAAAGAAAAGATGGAAGAAAAATTATTTCAAAACCAAAGAAAGTTAGCAAATATTAATCAAGAAAAGGCTATAATTCAAGGTTTTTTAGGTAAAGACGGAGAGGCATTGAAGAATGTTGCCATCTTTTTAATAGATGAAAATAGAGAAAAGGTAAATTTTTGCACAAGTGATATTGAAGATTACCCTGTCACATATGTAAATGATAAAGGGCATTATGAATTTAGAGATATTATTCCCGGGAAATATAGCATTGGTTTAGGGATATCCAAAAAAGATTTAGCAGGGTATACCCTTGTGCCAGAACAACAAATCTATGAAGTTACTGCTGCGCAGACTTTAAACGTTGATTTAAAACTTGTTCCTCTTTTACAGGTAAAACAACCAGAGATTAAAGAGGAAAGTGAGAATATTACTTTGCAGTGGGAACAGGTAAAAGATGCCCATCATTATACCTTAATTGCTGGTTGGGTCAAAAGAAATAAAGATGGCGTAAGTTTTAATAGTGCTGAGTTGCGCGAAAATATTCCTACAAATGAAATAGTTTTAGCTAAAGATGAACTTCTAGAGTTTAATTGCCCCCAGCAAAAGCTTGATGAGAAAAATATAGATCTAGCAGAGGGTAAACAAAAAGCAAAGGCTAAGATTAAAGAAAATCAAAATGAATCAGAAAAGGAAAAGGAAAGATACCCTTCCTTACTTCATAAAGATGGCCAGCATGAGTTTGCATGGAGTATTAAGGCCTATGATCGGGATAATAATTTAATCACCGATAGCTCTGGATTTGAACTTTTTATTAATCAAAGCTTGAACACTTTTTTTATTCCAGAGAAATAAACTAGAAGGAACTTTTAGATTTAAAGTAAAATTGTCCCCTAATAGAAAACTAATTTGATAATTATATAAGCAATTGAGATTACAAGTAAAAGCTATTAAGTAAAAAGGGAGGAAATATGAAATTATCCAAAGGGTATAATATAGTGTTAGGAATTTTGCTAGTAACTAATATAATGACCTTAAATACACTAGGTAATCTGGAAAATAATATTAGTAATAGACTTAATAATGGAATTAATAGTATTCACAATGAAGTAACATCTATACAAGATCAGGTAGAACAAATTAGAAGAGAAAACGCCTGGATTAGTAATTTCTATGATGAGGTTCTTGGTCAAGGTAGCCAGGATTATAATTTAAAAGTAAGAGTAAGTTGGACCTTTAACCATTTAGAAAAAAATACCCAGGTTTATTTGTTAGTAAAAGGAGATCAAAAAGAAAATTGGAAAAGATTTACGGCGCAAAACACAGCTGGTCTTAATTATGCTGTAGATTTAGATTTAAATAGTGCGGATAATTATGAAACTCAAGTTTTAGTGGTTAGCCCCACTGGAGAAAAAAGTAAACCTGAAGGTACTATCAGATTGAAGGAAATGTTTCAAAATCGTTATGATATTAATACACACACAAATAGGAAAGGTGAAAAAGTATCCTGGAATATTGATGTCATGGAATTTGGAGACCTTAAATTGCAGGAAGAATATAAAGATTTAAAGGTAATCAAAGATTTTGAAATTAAATCTATTAAGGCTAAACTTTATAAAGAAGGCAAACTATTTAAAACGGAAGAATTTAAAAAAGAAATTTATGATACTGACTTTATTAAATGGACTTTTGACGGAGAAACCAAAGAAAATTTAACAGGTAAGGTTATTATTGAATTTAAAAATGGTCAAACTCGTGAAGAATTCTTCCCGCAAATTGGGCAAGGAAAAGAGGGTTATTTTCCAGCTAATGAAGTTGAAGTAGAAGTCGTAGAAGAAAGCGCAAGACTAGATTAATAAATATCAACTAAAATTTAAATAAACTTAACTTATTAGCAAGAGCCACGCTTAAAGAGAGAATGTTAGAGGATTATTTTAAAAAACTTGTTCAGCATATCCTAGAAGTGATATAATATCATGTATTAAAGAAGTAAAGGAGGTCGTTAACATGAAAAAAGCACATATCAAAACTATTAATCCACAAAATTTACAACGTACAATTAAAACAGGTGGTTGCGGAGAATGTCAAACTTCTTGCCAATCAGCTTGCAAAACTTCTTGTACTGTTGGAAATCAAGCTTGCCAAAACAATTAGAAAAGGCCCATTAATTGGGTCTTATTTTTTTGATATAATTATCGAGTTCTAAACTTAAAATCAGCATAAATATCAGGTTCTAAACTTAAAAAAGGGGCGGTAAAAGTGGACTTAAATTTCAATAATATTCATAAATTTACTTTTGACGATTTAAATATATTGATCGACATTAACACAGGAATTCTCCATGTTATAGATGAAACAACTTTTGATTTATTAGACAAGGTAGAAGGGTTAGGATCATTTGAGGCAGCACAAGATAGTTTGAAAAACAAATATACCGAAAGCGAGTTAACTGAAAGCACTACTGAACTACAGGATTTAATTTCAAAAGGAATGCTCTTTACTCCTGAAAAAGAAATTTTAGAATATAAGCCGACTAGTAATCCTATCGTGAAAGCGCTATGTCTGCATATTGCTCATGACTGTAATTTAAGATGTACTTATTGCTTTGCAGGCCAAGGTCCTTATGGAGGAGATCGCTCGTTAATGAGTGAGGAAGTAGGTAAAAAGTCTATTGATTTTCTGTTACAGGCATCAGGACCTAGAAAACATGTTGAAATAGACTTTTTTGGTGGGGAACCTTTACTAAATTTAGATGTTGTTAAGAAATTAGTGGAATATGGGAAAGAAAAGGCTGCCGAAGCAGGTAAACAGATGAAATTTACCATTACAAGTAATTGCGTTTTATTAACTGATGATGTCCAAAAGTATTTAAATGATAATGATATTAGCTGCGTTTTAAGCATTGATGGTCGTAAAGAGATTAATGATAAAATGAGACCATTTGCAGGGGGACAAGGCTCTTATGATATTATTAAAGATAAAATTGTTAATTTTACGAAAAGTAGACAAGGTAAAGAATTTTTCGTGCGCGGAACTTTTACTCGTAACAATTTAGATTTTGTAGAAGATGTAAAGCATTTAGTTGAAGAAGGTATAGATATTTTATCTTTAGAACCAGTGGTGTCTGATGAAAATGTAGATTATGCATTTAAAGAAGAAGATATTCCTACTTTAAAAGAAGAATATGAAAAGTTAACTCGTTACTATTTGGATTGTTATGAAAAAGGTAAAGGGTTTAATTTCTTTCACTTTAATGTAGATTTAAACCAAGGTCCATGCCTACCAAAGAGACTTTCAGGTTGTGGTGCAGGACATGAATATTTAGCGGTAAGCCCAACAGGTGATTTATATCCTTGCCATCAATTTGTAGAAAGAGAAGAATTTAAAGTAGGGCATGTAGATACAGGTGTAACTAGACCAGAAATAGGCAAGGAGTTTCAAAATGCTCATGTTTTAAATAAGCCAGAATGTAGGGAATGTTGGGCACGTTTTTATTGTAGTGGGGGCTGTCATAATAATAATCTTCAATTTAGAGAATCTTTGTTAAAACCATATAAAACAACATGTGAACTACAAAAGAAAAGGACAGAATGTGCATTATATCTACAAGTAACAAAATATTTAAATAATAATGTATAATTTGGGTAAAATTAGGAAATATTAACGATAAATACTATTTAATAGTTGAAAGTATTGAAATAGTCCAATGATTATGATACAATGCCTTTGTTATTAGTGTAAATGGTTATGCTTTAGAAAGGCAGGTGGAGTGCTGCAGTTAATCTGTAGTTTATATGACTCAATTAATTGAAAAGATGAAAAAGAGTAGAAAATTACAAATCATAATTGGTTGTTTAGTGTTGCTGTTAATGGTCACCTCTATCTCTGCAGCTTCAGGGAAGGCTTATCAAGTTGTAGTTGATGGAGAAAAGATTGGTTATGTCGGAAAAAAAGAGTTATGTGATAAAGTTATAAATGAATTACAAGCAGAACAAACGGAAGAAACCAAAGAGGTTATCAAAGGAATTGCTAATAAAGTAGAGCTTAATGATGGTAAATGTGATAAAAAAGATTATCTAACTGAAGAAAAGCTTAAAACTATCTTAAAAAATCGCCTTGATTGGAAATTAGACGCAGTTGCAATAAAAATAAATGACAAGCCTAAGGTTTTTCTTAAAGATGAAAAGGACGCTCAAGCAGTTCTTGATCTAGTTAAGAAAAAGTATACTCCTGTGTCTGATAATACAGATGTAGTAGAAGTTAATTTTGAAGAAAAAATAGACATCGAAAAATGTGAGACAAAAAAATCTAGCTTACTAGATCCTAAAAAAGCTCTTGAATATATAGTTTTAGGAAGTAATAGTATTGAAACATACCAAGTATCTGAAGGAGATACTGTTTGGGATATTGCCCATGCTAATAACATGACAGTGGGAGAATTAGAAGAAGCTAATCCAGGAGTTCCAATCGAAAAATTATCTATTGGACAAGAATTAAATTTAGTGAAAACTAAACCTTTATTAAATACCGTAACTAAATTTAAATTAAAGGCAGAAGAAACTATAGCATGTGAAACACAGTACATAGATTCTGCAAAGTTATATAAAGGACAAACAAAGGTTACTGAAGAAGGTACAAATGGAAAGAAAGAAGTAACTTATCAAATTGTAAGTAAAAATGGTGCAGAAGTACAAAAAGAATTAGTTGAAGAAAAGGTTATCGAAAACCCTAAAAATAAAGTAATCACTAAAGGAACTAGAGTTAAATCTAGAGGAAATTATATGGTTGCTTCAAGAAGTAATGGTGGAAGCGTAGTAGGTAGCGGAAACTTAAATTGGCCGCTAAGAGGTAACATCACTTCTGGTTATGGTAGTAGATCTTTAGGATATCATACAGGAATTGATATTGGTGGTAATACTGGACAAGCCATTCGTGCTTCAGATTCTGGCAGAGTGACATCAGCTGGTTGGAGAGGAAGCTATGGTTACTGTATAGATATTTCTCACGGGAATGGAACCTCTACACGTTATGCTCACCTTTCTAAAATCTTAGTTAGTCCTGGACAAGGTGTAAGTGCTGGACAAACTATAGGACAAGTTGGTAGTACAGGTAGAAGTACAGGTCCACATCTTCATTTTGAAGTATTAGTAAATGGAAATCATACAAATCCTCTTAGATCTTTGAATTAATTATTGCACAGGAAATAATCCTGTGCTTTTTTTTATAAGCTACATATGATATACTATACCCTATAAGGGTATGACAAAGTAAAACTAAGGAGGAATTCTGATGTATGATGTAATTGTGATTGGCGGAGGTCCAGCTGGGCTCACTGCTAGTATATATGCCGTTAGAGCTGGTTTAGATACTTTATTAATTGAATTAGGGGCTCCAGGGGGGCAAGCAGGAACTACTGACATGATTGAAAATTATCCAGGATTCCCAGATGGAGTTTCTGGACCAGAGTTAATGATGAGTTTTCATAAACAAGCTGAAAATCTTGGCGTTAAATTTAAATTTAAAAAAGTATCACAATTAGAATTAAAAGGTCCAGTTAAAAAAGTTTATGCCGGTGATGAAGTATATGAATCAAAGACCGTTATTATTTCTTCAGGAGCACACCCAAGAGTATTAGGTGTTGAAGGAGAAGGTAAACTAAGAGGTAAGGGCGTTTCATACTGCGCGACTTGTGATGGTTTCTTTTTTAGAGGAAAAGAGGTTTTAGTAATTGGGGGAGGCGATACAGCTCTCCAAGAAGCTCTTTATCTATCTAAGTTTTGTAGTAAAGTTACAATCGTTCATCGTAGAGATCGCCTAAGAGGGGCTCAAATGTTACAAAAGAGAATAGATAAAAATGAAAAAATAGATGTAGTTTGGGATAGTGTAGTAGAGAGAATTGAAGGTGAAAACAGCGTAGAAAAGGTAGTTTTAAGAAATGTAATTACCAAGGAAACTAAAGATATAAATGCAGCGGGCGTATTTATCTTTGTAGGATATTCACCAAATGTAGATTATTTACCAAAAGGTTTAAGATATGATAAACAAGGTTATCTAATTACGGATACTGAGATGAAAACTAATATACCAGGTGTATTTGCAGTTGGAGATATTAGACAAAAAGGATTAAGACAGGTATCTACAGCAGTAGGAGATGGTGCAGAGGTAATTGTGGCACTAGAAAGATATCTAGCTGAACAGGAGGATTAGAATAAATGAATCCTAGAAGAAATGATAGAAGAAAAAAGGCTGTAACAATTTTAGTAGTTTTAATTTCAGTAGGCTTATTATTACCTTCCTTCGCAGGAATTGTGTCAGTTATTAGTCAATAATATACAAAATTTGAAAGGGGAAATAGAAATGGATCAATTTCAATATGCATTTATTGTAAAAGCACCTGGATATAGCTTAGGAAATCAAAAAACTTCAGTAGAGTCACCAGAATTTAAAACAACTGTAGTAGGGGTAAGGGATTTGGATGAAGCCTGCCTAGCTGCTCAAGATTTAGTGAAAAATGGCGTTAAAGTAATTGATCTTTGTTGTGGTTTTAATGAAGAAGATGCCAAAGAAGTGTATAATAAAGTTGATGGCGCAGTAAAAGTTTCAGTAGCAGCTGTAAGCTTTAATAAAAAGTAATTATTTATTCGCAGTTGATCCTGCGATTTTTTTTTGCCTATTTTGCCATTACTTACATAAACTTTAATAGTATAAATCATGTTATACTGTTAATTACTCTCGTGACTCTTATTCTGATAAGATAAATTAAAGGGAGGTGTATTTATGCGCATGATAATAGAGCATAAATTAATAATCTTGCCACTATTAATACTCTTCTTATTCTTCTTTATGTTTAGTCCTAGTTTTACAAAAGTAAAAGTCTTAGGATATCAATCCATTCGAAATTTTTATATCTATCAATTTGATACAAAGACAAATGATTATGAAGAAATAACAAGCAATCACTTTAAGGTTAAATATAAAGGAAATCCCGATAATGCAGAACTCGTTTTAGAAACTTCTGAAGAGATCTTTAAAGAAGTTACTGGTAAATTAAACTTTACCCCTAAAAGCCAGACCCCTATTATTATTTATCCAACAATGCAGGATTTTAACGCTAGCTTTGGCTGGGAAGGAGACAAAAGTCCTATGGGTGTGTATTGGATGGGGAGTATAGGTATATTATCTCCTGAAACTTGGATAGAGAAAGAAGATAAAGAACAAATATTTAAGGATATGGGCCCAATAGCTCATGAATATACACACTATATTGTAGATTATAAAACTAATGGCAATTATACACGTTGGTTTACAGAAGGCTTAGCTCAGTATATTGAAGAAGATGTAACAGGATATACCTTACCAGAGCCTTGTGCCCAAGATAAAAAGCATATTTATTCTTTTAGCTGTTTAGATAAAAATTATGATAACCAAGAAAATCAAGATTTAGCCTATTGGCAATCTTTAATGGGTATTAGATATTTAGTGGATAGTCATGATGAAACGATAATTAACCAGTTATTAGATGAGTTAGCCCTAGGAAATAATTTTGCATCTTCTTTTAAGAAGGTAACAGGCGAAAGTTTAACTTCATTTGAATCAAACTTAAAAAAATATATCAAACAACAAGAAATATGTAATTAATATCCCCCTTTTGGTAATACTAAAAAAAAGTGCCAAAGGGGTGAGTAAATGAATAAGAAAAAAACGAACGCAAAAAATAAGGCATTAGATACAGATCAAGAAACGGCAAATGAATTAATAGCAGAAGTAAAAAAGGAACCCTTAATTCCTACTTCAAGTAAAAATAATGAAGAAATAGCCTCAAAATTAGAATATGATCTAAGTAGAAATCCACATATCGTTTCCTCTTTATTAAAAGTATCAGTAGCAGATGGAAATGCATATGTTAAAGGAAAAGTGCATAGCTTAAATAGTAAACAAAGTATAGATGAAGTAATAAAAGGTTATCCAGAAATAAAAAATATAGTAAATGAAACAATCATAGCACTTAGTTAAAATATTTACCTCTCTATAATGAGGTAATATTTTTTTGGCATAATATTCATGACATTTCCTCAGAATATAGTTATAATTATAAGTAAAATTTGTATTTAGGGGGTGTATATTATTAGTTACTTTAATGAAGATCAAAACTTTAAGCAAAGGGGTTTATTTGGTTATTTTGTTATTGCTGTAATAGCTGCATTCTTAGGTGGATTAGTAGCTTTATATCTTGCACCAAGCATTTTGGGTAATAATTCGAACGGATATCAATTGCCACAAAATCAGCAAACAAATCCTGCTATCCCAGAATCTAAGGAAGATTTAAGTACAGTAGAAGCAGTAGCAGAAAACGTAGGTCCTACAGTTGTAGGGATAAGTAATAGAGGCGTTGTCAGAGATTTCTTTGGACGTACCAGTGTAGCAGAAAAAGGAAGTGGGTCAGGAGTAATAATTGATACAAAAGGATACATAGTAACAAATCATCATGTGATAGAAGACGCCCAAGAATTAGTAGTTAGTTTAGCTAATGGTGACAAGGTTAAAGCAGAATTAGTAGGTAGTGATCCTCGCACTGATTTAGCAGTTTTAAAAATTGAAGCTAAAAATTTAGCTATAGCACCTTTAGGCGACTCTGATAAATTAAAAACTGGAGAATTAGCTGTAGCTATTGGTAATCCATTAGGCATAGAATTTGCTAGATCTGTGACAGTCGGTGTAATTAGTGCAACTGATAGGTCGCTTACAATTGGTGATCGACAGTTTAAATTAGTCCAAACAGATGCAGCCATTAACCCTGGAAATAGTGGAGGAGCACTTGTTAATAAACATGGTCAAGTCATCGGAATTAATAGTGCAAAATTAGCGCTTACAGGTGTAGAAGGCATGGGTTTTGCGATACCAATTAATAGCGCAAAGCCTATTATTGAAGAATTAATTGCACAAGGCTATGTGAGTAGACCATATCTTGGTATACTAGGAACAATTGTCGATGAAGTAACAGCTAAAAGATATGAGGTGCCAGTGGGAATATTAGTTCAACAGTTCTCCCCTGAAAATGGTCCCGCTGCTAAAGCTGGTATCAAAGAAATGGATATTATCACTGCAGCTAATGATAAACCTATCAAGGACTTTAATGACCTTAATAATGTTTTAGAAAAATTAAAACCAGGCGATGAAGTTAAGATTAGTATAGACCGAGAAGGTAAAAAGATGAATCTTACTGTTGTTTTAGAAGAGATGCCAAAGAAATAGTAATATTAAATTTCACGCTCCATATTATGTATTAGGCAGGCAAATAATTATTTAGCCAAAATACAATAAGGGGCGTGAATATTTATGGATGAAAAAGACTATGGTAAAAGTGACTGGAAAGGCGAAATTAAAGACAAGGAAAAGTTGACGCAATTAGTAGAAGAGGTTACTGCTTGTAATACTCCACCTACTGATTTTGGATCTTGTATATCAGGTTCAGCGCGAATAAAAATAGATCCATGTAAATGTGTGGGTGTAGCGGAAGTAAACTATGATGCAACTGAAAATGGAAAATTACTTTATGTAACTATAAAAGCAACCAATTTATGTCCAGGGAGGACATTAAATGTAGGGGTGGTTGTCTTTGATAAGGGAACACCAAATATAAAGGCTTTTAAAACAGTTCAATTCACACCAAGTATATGCAATCCTTGTAGTTCTGCTACCCTAGGGCCTATCTGTATCTTAGTACATGATGATAATTGCAGAAAAGTAGAGTATGATATCAATATAATCGCGAACTATGCAGGGATGTGTTTTTAAATTAAAAGAGACGACAGAAAAGTAGAGTATAATATTAATATAATCGCAAACTATGCAGGTTCGTGCATACCACAACCTAGATAAATTTTATTCTTCTCGTACTGTGATGTTATCATCACAGTTTTTTTTGTCCTTTTAAAAAAGGATATTGCAACAAAAAGGAGAAACTTTAGAGTATCAGTCTTAGTGAGCTTAAAAAAATAATTTAAGGGGGATTAAGATTATGGAAGAATTAAAGGTTAATAAAATGCCTTTACTAGGCGATGATGCACCAAGCTTTAAAGCGGTATCAACACAAGGTGAAATTAACTTTCCAGAAGATTACAAAGGAAAATGGGTAATTCTATTTTCCCACCCTGCAGATTTTACACCTGTTTGTACAACAGAATTTATGACTTTTGCTAAAATGGCCGATGAGTTTAGAGCCTTTAATACTGAGCTAATAGGCTTATCAATCGATTCACTTTACTCACATATTGCCTGGTTACGTAAAATTAAAGAACTTGAGTGGAAGGACATGAAAAATGTAGAAGTAATGTTTCCATTAATTGAAGATATTAAAATGGAAGTAGCTAATAAGTATGGCATGGTGCAACCAGGTCAATCAACTACACAAGCTGTAAGAGCTGTATTTGTAATCGACCCTCAAGCTAAAATCCGTACTATTTTATACTATCCACTTTCTTTAGGTAGAAATTTTGATGAGCTATTACGTATCGTTATTGCCCTACAAAAGGCAGATAGCGACCAATGTGCTACTCCAGCTGATTGGAGACCAGGTGATGATGTAATTATTCCACCAGCAGGATCTTGTGGTGTTGCCAAAGAAAGAATGGAAAATAAAGATGATGGATCCTATTGTTTAGATTGGTTCATGTGTTTTAAAAAGGATAAAATTCAATAAGATATTAGTTTTAAGAAGATAATATCATTAAAATAAATATAAAAATAATGTTAAAGAAGTAGTATAGTTAAAATAAAATTAAAAAAATAATACAAGAAGGCCTCGCTGATTTTAAAGGGTATGCTCCCAGTCTATTAGACAGAGAGTATATGAAATCAGTTGGGGCCTTTTTAAATTTTTCCTTTTAATAAAATCTCTATAATACTATGATATAATCAAAAATAACTAATAATTCCAAAAGGGAGTGTTAAAATGAAATTAGCAGATAAAATGTATTCACTAGGAACAGAAACAGCCTTTGATGTTTTAGCAGAAGTCGTTAAATTACAAGAACAAGGGAAAAACATTATTAGTTTTGCTATCGGTGAGCCCGATTTTGATAGTCCAGAAAATATTAAACAAGCCGGAATAGAAGCAATTAAAAATAATCACACTCATTATAATCCATCCGCGGGCTTGCTAGAAGTTCGTAAGGCTCTTGCGAAATATATAGAAAGGACACGAGGGATAGAGGTTAGCCCTTTAGAAGTAGTTATCACACCAGGAGCTAAGCCTATTATATTTTATGGATTACTAGCTACTATTAATCCAGGAGATGAAGTAATTTACCCTAACCCCGGTTTTCCAATTTATGAATCCATGATTAATTATGTAGGCGGGGTGGCCGTGCCTTTAGCCCTTAGAGAAGAAAAAGAATTCTCTTTTAGACCAGAAGAATTAGAAACAAAGATAAACGCTAAAACTAAAATGATTATTCTTAATTCTCCCCACAATCCGACTGGTGGAATGTTAAGTACTGAGGATTTACAGCAAATAGCTAGAATAGCAATAGAAAATGATTTATGGGTAATGGCTGATGAAGTTTATTCACGCATTATTTATGACCAAGCCTTTGAGAGCATTATTTCCATACCTGGAATGAAAGAAAGAACTATATTAATAGAAGGAATGTCTAAAACATATGCCATGACAGGCTGGAGAATTGGGTATGGAGTAGCCCCTGAAATAGTTGTAAATGCTATTGCAAGATTATGCACTAATAGTATCTCGTGTACCGCAACTTTTACCCAGCTTGCCGCACTTGAAGCAGTAACAGGGCCCCAAGAAGATACAACCAAAATGGTGCAAGAATTTAAAGAACGTAAAGATCTAATCGTAAAAGGATTAAATGAGATTGAAGGAATTAGTTGCCTTAACCCTAAAGGGGCATTTTATGTTTACCCTAATGTCACCAAGGCTTGTCAAAATAAAGGATTTAAAAATGCAAAGGAATTACAAGAATTTTTACTCCATGAATCTGGTGTAGCAGTCTTGCCACAAACATCATTTGGCATGCGCAATGAAGGAGAAACAGAGGAATATATTCGTCTTTCCTTTGCTACGTCTAAAGAAAACATTATTGAAGGACTTAAAAGAATAAAAAAGGGGCTAGAAAGAAATGAATAACATCTTATTATATGTTGATGAAGAATGTTTTTCGAAAGGGGCATTAGATTATACCTTGAAAATAGCGCAGCAGTTTAAAGCTAAAATAACTATCCTGTATGTACAAGAATCAGAAGCCCCCTTAACACTTGTAGGAACGGAAGTAATTAAAAAAACCAGGGGTAAATTTCAAGATAAAGAAAACAATGAAATCTTACAAAAGGCAAAAAAGTACTTTAGTGATAGCAATTTAGAACTTAAGACCTTAACCTCCATAGGTAATCGATCAGCAATAATTATAAATATTGCTGAGATAGAAAAATGCGATGCAATCGTTATCCCTACTCCAAAGGTATCACAAGTGAAAAACTTATTGAAAAACAATGTAGCAAATAGAGTAGTAAATTATGCAAAAATTCCCGTGACCGTAGTTAGGTAAGTAGGATGACCCAAAGGAGAAACGTACTACAAAGAAAAGAATAATATTAAGGTTTTATTGTATAATAATATAAGTGTATTTTATATATGACAAGAAAAATAGAAGGGAGTACATCATGGATTCTTATATCTTGTTTTTTAGTATTGTTTTAATAGCATCAATTCTACAAACTAGTACTGGATTTGGATTTTCCATTATGGCTACTCCCTTTCTTCTGCTATTATTTATGCCGAAGGAAGCGATTCAAGTAAATTTAATTCTTTCTATTTTTATTTCAGTTGCCTTAATTACTACTATTAAGAATGATATTGATTTTGAAATCTTAAAAAGATTTATTATTGGCAGCTCTTTTGGGATACCACTTGGAATAGTTTTCTTTTTATTATTAGATATTAATACGTTAAAGTTAGGTGTTAGCATAATTATTTTAATTTTAACAGTATTATTAATTCGTAAATTCAGAATTAACCAAACCGATAAACGTGATTTTGCTGTAGGAGCTATCTCAGGTACACTAACTGCAGCTATTGGAATGCCAGGACCCCCAGTTTTATTATACTTTTCTGGAACAGATACAGAGAAAGAAAAATTAAGGGCTACCACTTTAGCTTTTTACATATTCGTTTACTCAGCAAGCTTAGTAATTCAAATTATCTTTGCAAAGACCAGTAAAACAGTGTGGCTGTCAAGCACCTATGCTATCCCTGTTGTAATTATGGGTTTATATTTAGGGCAGCTCTTATTTAAGAAAATTAACCAAGAAACATTTCGTATTTTTACATACTTAATTCTTTTATCTACTGGCTCATATTTATTATTTGAAAGCTGGAAATGGTAAGCTACAAATTAAATCAGGTGATGCATGAAGCTGGCTTAGTAATCATTATACTAATGCTATTAATTCTTGTAACTTTGCTATAACATACCTTTTATCTCGGTTTATCCTAGGGATTGATTCCCATATTTGCTGATGTTCATGATAAGAAGCATGGACAACAGTTGGTTCAGTAGATACAACGATAAATTTCCCTTTATTGGGTTGCCAGGTAAACACACAGTTTTCTTCCTGTACCCATAAATTGATGGGGTGAGGATTAGAAGTGATAAGTCCAACTTTGTAATTGTTGTTGATTTCTAGTTGAGCAATGATTCCTTGTATATGACGTAGAAACATATCTTTGGTTACAGTGATTTCAACACCTGCAATAGATGATAAATCATCATAAATAATATTTTCTGAATGAACAGCTGTTTCTATAACTGATTTATTAAAAATATGCTTAATCGAATGAATGTTTAGAGTATTATGAATGGAGTTAAGACTTTCATAATATTTTAGACATTTTTTTAAAGTTTCATCATCTAAATTATTACTAGAGAGTATTTCTTCAAATAATTTTGGTGTAATTGTTGAGAATATAGGTAAATTTGAAACAAGGATAGCATTATTAGTTGTATTTACTTGTGCAATGCTTTTTAACATCTGTAGACTATCATTGAGAGGATATACCTTAACTAAAGGCTGACAATTTGATAAGAGCATCTTAAACATCCACTGATAATGGTTTAAGGTGTTTGTGTCATTATATAAAGCAGTATAGCGGTTATTAGGAGTTTCAGAGTTCATTCCTGTAACCACAAGATTATTTTTTATAATAAACAATGTTCCTTGAAAAAGAGTATCAGTATATTTGGGATAATAAAAGGACTCAATATTTCCCGTAAAATAAAGAGGTAACCAGAGGTTTATAATCGATGATAAGTTTTCAGTATATCGATCAATCCAATGAATTATTTGAATTTTATGATTTTTATGAAGAATTTCAACCAGTTTTTGTTGCCAAATTTTTAAAAAGGTAGAATCCTCAGTTAGCCATGTCATATTTTCTTGACTTATAAGCATCAAGTTGTGTTGTTTTTTAGAATTTAATATATAATCAAAAAATTTAAAGACAGCTAATCTGCGACCACTATTTCCTTTATAGACATTAAAATTAGTACAATATGATTCCTTATTTTTGGTCACTAAAGGTGTTGATTCTGTTAACCAGCGCGAAAGGGCAACCGATAGTTGGGTTTCTGAGCCTAAATTTAATTTTGGATCATGCTCTTTTAGAAGATCCTTTAAAATATCCTGTCCTGTCGACCTATCGATTAAAATAAAATAGTTAACCATATTCTTCAAATGAATCGAGCGTAAGGGCAATGGACGTTGATTATTTCTCCATTTACTAACTAAAGAATAATCAACATTTAGTGCCCCAGCTAGCTCACGTCCAGTTATATTCATTTTATCCATGAGTATGGATAACTTTGAATTTTTATCCCTCATTAAGGCACCCCCATCGTATAGCTTTTTACAAGTATATTAGTAATATAGCGAAGATGTCTACTATTTGTCAATTAGCAAAGGATGACAAAATAGTGGATTTACTATATATGGTGGCGAATAAAGAGTTATAAATATTTTTATAATTTAAAAGGAGGGGTAAATTTGAAAAGTAAAATTAAACGTAATGTCTCTTTTTTGCTTGTAATTATGATGATGCTATCCATCACTGTAACTGGATATGCTCAGGATACTAAGGAGATTGATTATGAAAATCACTGGGCAGGAGATGTGATTAATCAATGGATAGAAAAAGGACTTGCTAAGGGGTATCCTGATAGCACCTTTCGTCCAAATAATGCTGTAACGAGAGCAGAGTTTATGGCATTAGTTAATAAATCTTTTGGATTTACAGCTGTAAAGCCCATTGATTTTATGGATGTTAAGGAAAAGGATTGGTTTTTTAGTACCGTAAAAGTAGCCAGTACAGCAGGTTATATTGCAGGTTATCCAGATAAAACAATACGCCCAAATCAGCCAATTAGTAGGCAAGAGGCAGCAGTAATTATAGCTAGAATAACTAAATTAAGTCCTAATGCTGGAATGGTTGAACAGTTATCGGATAAAGAAAATATTCCTGAGTGGAGCAAAAACCTTGTAGGAGCAGTTGTAGCTAAGGGATATATGAATGGTTACCCAGATAAAAGCTTTAAACCTTTAAATGATATTACAAGAGCAGAAGCAGTAGTAGCTCTAAATAATACGATGAAAGCCAAAGCAGACGTTACTATTTATGATCAAAAAGGAACTTATGGTCCAAAGGATGGGCTAGAAGTTGTTGCAGGAGATTGCGTTGTAAAAGCAGATGGAGTAATCCTACAAAACCTGCAGATTAAAGGTAATTTAATTATTGCTAAAGAAGTTGGCAATGGGAATGCAACTCTAAATAATATTGCAGTAGCAGGAGAAACAATTGTTCGTGGTGGTGGAGAAAATAGTATTCATATTAATGGCGGACAATATAATAAGATTAAAATAGAAAAAACAAGTAGTGGTAAAGTACGTGTTGTTGCAAATGATGCTAAAGGAATGGATATCGTAATAGCTAATGAAGCAACAGGAGACGATATTATTCTAGAAGGAAACTTTGATAGTGTTGAAGTAGAAGCAAAGGATGTAAAAATAAAGACACAAGGTGAAACACAAATAAAAGAAATTAAAGTAAGCGTAAATGCAACAGGAAATGAAATAAACTTATCTAATAATACAAAAGTTGAAAAAATGCTCTTAAATGCAGGGGCAAAAATAAAAGGTCAAGGAACAATTGTAAAAGCAGAAATTAATGCTGGTAATGTTACCTTTGAAAAACAACCTCAAGAACAAAAGGTTGCTGATACTGTGAAAGAGCAGCCTAAAGTAACCAATACATCATCTGGTGGCGGAGGTAGTAGTAGCGGAGGAAGTGGTGGTAGTCCCACTCCAGATCCTGCTAAGGCTCCAACTATTACAAAAGTAGAAACCACTCAAGATGAAATAACAGTACATTTTTCAGAAGAAATTAAAAAAATAGAATCCCCTAATTTAATTGAATTTGCTGCAGGAAGTTATAAATTTGATATCTATCAAAAACCAGGAATAGCAACACAAATACCTTTAAAAAACTATGGAGTAGTGGGTCAAACAGCTAATTCTCTAAAGTTAGTTCGTTTAGATATCTGGGGAGATTTAAGTGCTATAAATTGTGATTTTCGATTATTTACTGGAGATGGAGAAAATATAATAATTATAGCCCAAAGTGAGGATTTTAAATTTAAAGCTTTTGCAGGTGCTAAAGCAGAGGTAGAGACCATTATTATCGAACCAAATGAAATGTTTATTTCGGTAGAGGATAAAACAGGAGAAGGGCATTTAATTACAGGGCTTACAAAAACAGATTTTTATTTATTTGATGCTAATGGTAATAAGGTAGACTTTAACCTTAAAAAAGGTTCAGAAGTTGATCCATATTTACCAGATCATGAATATCAAATAACTGCTTTACAAGGAGAATTTATAGGTGATTATTTCCTAAGATTTGCAAAGGAAGGATATCAACCTTGTGTTAAAAAAATAGAAGTTAAAATAAGTGAAACAGTGTATGATACCGCAGGAACTTATGGACCAAATGAAGGTATAGAAGAAGTCAAGGGAAATGTCATTATGAAAGCTGAAGGTGTTATCTTACAAAACCTTCATATTAAAGGTAATTTAATTATTGCCGAAGAAGTAGGAAGTGGAAATGTAACATTAAACAAGGTAACTGTGGATGGAGACACCATTGTTCGTGGTGGTGGAGAAAATAGTATTCATATCAATGGCGGACAATATAATAAGATTAAAATAGAAAAAACAAGTAGTGGTAAAGTACGTATTGTCGCAACTGATGCTAAAGGAATGGATATTATCGTAACAGAAGAAGCGGCAGGGGATGCAATTATCCTCGAAGGAAGCTTTGAGAGCATAGAGGTAGAAGCTGATAATGTAGAGGTAAAAACTCAAGGAACAACCGTAATTAAAAAGTTAAAAGTTAGTCTAAATGCGGAAAATAATAAAATCACCTTAGACTCTACAACAACTGTAGACAATTTAATTTTAGATGCAAAGACTGAAGTAAAAGGGCAAGGAACAGTAGCTAAAGCAGAAGTAAATGCAGATAGTGTTACTTTTGAAAAGGCTCCCGCAGAGCAAATTGTAGGGGAAAATGTTACCGAACAACCCCAAGTAGTAGTACCAGAAGTAGGACCTTTTACTCCAGGTGAAGGAGGAAATTTACCAAACTTTACTCCTTTTACAGCTGAAGAAGATAAAATAGGTGGATTATACATTACCTATAATCAACAAATATTGCCGTTTATTTTTGGAAATACTAGACCATATCGTACTAACGTAGATATGAATTTCTTACCACCATCAGAATTTGGTGCAGATAGTTATACTCTTCAAGTTTCCGATGATAATGGTGTAAGTTGGTCAAATTATCAGAGCAATGATGAAGATTTAACAACAACAACTACTCAAGATAATTTTAGCCTAGAGAGTGTAGATAAAGATTATCAATATCGTCTACTAGTAAATGGTGGACCTAAGGATGGCTATACTTCTAATGTAGTCGAGGCTAAATTGACTTATGTGAAAACACAATTTTCTGCTTGGGGCTTAGATGAAGGTATGCATATATCTGGTATAATGGCCCCAAATATGGGAAGAGGACTAGAAGCCAGCTTTATAGTTCGGGATTTAGAGACAAGTGAAAACATAGAAAATGCAGCAGATTATTTAACTTATCAATGGTATAGATTAAATCCTGTAAGCTTTGAAATGACCCCAATTTCTGGAGCAACTAGTTTACAATATATCACTACTGAAGAGGATGCAGGATATTATCTTCTGATTAGGGCTACTGGAGATGAAATTAATGTAGGTGGTTATGCACAAATTATTTCTACCTGGGGAAATTTATTACCTAATAAAGCATATGTGAGCAATGTTACTACTGAAGGGTTTACCTTAAACCTCTATAAAGGCATAGATCAGCTTAAGATAGAAGATTTAAATCTTAGAGATCTAAATTGGAATGATGTCACAATTACTTCTGTAACCCCAGGAGATAATAATGCTGTTTTCCATATTGCTGCTACTATTGACGAAAATAGTACACCTTTATACTTAAGTATAAATTCTGACTTTTGGAGAATCGTTTCGGAGATTGAAGGTGGACATATGGAGAGTCCAGGCGTAGAAGTGAGTTTATCTACTACAACACCAAGTGAAGAGCCAAGAGACTAAGCAGCCGAAAATTTAGTTTAAAACTAATAATTGACTTGAAATTAAGACTAAATAATAAACTAAATAAATAATCCTTGGAGCGTGATATGCTCTCCTTTAGGTAGACAGATTAAAAAATAAAAATCTGACTACTTGAGGGGGAGTTTTTTTTGTGAGAAGAGTTTAGGTCTTGGCGCGATTAGAACATAAATAAGGGCATACTATTAAAGTTTTAATGTATAATAATATAAGAGTATATTATATATGGCAAAAAATAATAGAAGGGAGAACATCATGGATTCTTATATCTTGTTTTTTAGCATTGTTTTAATAGCATCAATCTTACAAACTAGTACTGGATTTGGGTTTTCCATTATGGCTACTCCCTTTCTCCTGCTATTATTTATGCCTAAAGAAGCGATTCAGGTAAACTTAATTCTTTCTATTTTTATTTCAGTTGCCTTAATTACTACTATTAAGAATGACATTGATTTTGAAATCTTAAAAAGATTTATTATTGGGAGCTCTTTTGGCATACCATTTGGAATTATTTTCTTCCTATTCTTAGACATGAATACTCTAAAGTTAGGTGTTAGTATAATTATTTTAATTTTAACAGTATTATTAATTCGTAACTTTAGAATTAACCAAACCGATAAACGTGACTTTGCTGTAGGTGCTATCTCAGGGACTCTAACTGCAGCCATTGGAATGCCTGGTCCCCCAGTTTTATTATACTTTTCTGGAACAGAAACAGAAAAAGAGAAATTAAGGGCTACCACCTTAGCCTTTTATATATTCGTTTACTCAGCAAGCTTAGTAATCCAAATTATCTTTGCAAAAACTAGTAAAACTGTCTGGATCTCTAGTACATATGCTATCCCAGTTGTAATTATGGGTTTATATTTAGGTCAGCTCTTATTTAAGAAAATTAACCAAGAAACCTTTCGTATTTTTACATACTTCATTCTTTTATCTACTGGCTCGTATTTATTATTTGAAAGCTGGAAATGGTAAGAAGCGAGTAAATAACTTTTATATAGATACAATCGGTCTTTATATAACGCCTTAAAACATTATCTTAGTAGAAGGAGCACTCCAAATGAATATAAAAATAATAGCTGTAGGAAAAATAAAAGAAAAGTTTTTAGATGCAGGAATTAAAGAATATTTAAAACGTCTAACCTCTTATGCTAAGGTTGAAATAATTGAAGTAAAAGATGAAAAAGAACCTGAAAATTGCTCACCTGCTGATGAAAAATTAATCAAAGAAAAAGAAGCTCAAAAGATAGAAAAACATATCAAAGATGATAGCTATATAATCGTCCTCGCCATTGATGGTAAAATGTTTTCCTCTGAAGAGTTAGCTACTAAATTAAACGAACTTGCCTTAAATGGAAAAAGTGACCTAACTTTTATCATCGGTGGATCTCAAGGATTAGATGAAAAAATACTGGGACAAGCTAACTTAAAATTATCCTTCTCTAAAATGACCTTTCCTCATCAATTAATGCGCTTAATCATGTTAGAGCAAATATATCGTGGGTTTAAGATAATTAAGGGTGAACCTTATCATAAATAAAATAATTGTTTATAAGGATAAAGAAAATTTAGTTTAACGTGATATAATGTTTGTAGAAATTATAAATGTTTTAGAATATATTTATAGATAAAGTTTTATCCTAGAACTAAAGATAGAGGAGTATTATAAAGTATGACTATGATTATAGAAAAAAATCGAGTAGATCAAAGAAATTTTTCGATTATAATCTTTTCCTTATTTTTTGGGTGGTTATTATCTGTTCCTTTTGAGGGGCAGGTTTTATATACTTTGATTTCTGATGCTCAAATTGAAGGAAAAACACATAATACAATCGCAGTCTTTGCTCACTTTATAGGTTTGTTTATAACAGGATTTTTAGTTAAAAGACAAATATTAGCAAAAGTAATAATGATAGTTTCTACTATTATATGTATAATCGGAAGTTTGATATTTTTCTTGCCTTTTTCCATGCTTTGGTATGTTTCTTTGTTTTTTATATCATTTTTTTCGGGTCTTTTTGTGGCTAGTTGGGGATTTTATTTTAAGGTATATTCTAAGCCGGACCAGCGTTTTAAAATAGCAGCAGAAGTACTTATTTATTCAAATATACTTATGATATTAATTAATGTAGTTTCTGTACATACCTCAGCATTAATTGCATTAAAATTATCTATTATAACACTTATTGCAATATTATTTATAACTATACGATTAGAAGTATTTTCAAATGAACAATTAAATGAAAAAATCAACTTGGAAGCAAAAAATGTGCAAAATGATCTACTCAGTATTACAAAACCATTAGTTTTTTTATGTCTATTTATTTTTATTATTACATTAAATTCAGGATTGATGTATCAGGTTGTTAATCCTAAGTTTGCTCATTTAACAGTAATAACAAGTTACTACTGGGCTGTTCCATATATTGTAGCTTTACTTATTTTAAGAAATTTACCAGGAAATATTAATAAATCATATATATTATATATTGCTTTAATTATGATAGGACTCTCATTTATATTATTTATGTGGCTAGATAAATCTATTTTTAGCTATCTAGTTATTAATACTTTAATGTTAGGTGCCTTGGGAGTTTGTGATTTATTTTGGTGGAGTATTTTGGCAAGGTTTTTTGATTACCATGATAATCCTGCTAAAGTATTAGGAATAGGTTTATCTATGAATGTATTAGGAATTCTTGTCGGAGGTTTTATTGGAAATAGTATTTTTTCGCAAGAGAATGATGTTATTAAAGTTTCTCTTATTGCTTTATTAATTATTTTTATAGTTATGATTTTTTTACCAATACTTAATATATATCTTACAAAACTATTAAAAAATCATGTATTTTTATTTAATTTTGTTAATTTAGAGGATAGTAAACAAGAAAAGGTTATCGTTGATGTTTGGGATAATAAAAATTTAACAGCAAAAGAAATAGAAGTAATTAAATTAATACTTCGGGGATATACCTATAAAGCTATATCAGAACAATTATTTATTAGTGAAAATACAACTAAATTTCATGTGAAAAATATTTATCAGAAGATGAATGTTAATACTAAAATGGAATTAATTAAAATGTTTACTGAAAATGAAAAATAGATGTAAAAAGGGAAACCTAGGAAATTATTCTTAGGTTTTTTTATTTTCTCTGATAAATATAGTCCTACCCTTTTTGTGTAGGATGTTTTTTATAAAACTACCCTTTTTATGTGTAGGTGAATTTATTAAATAAATATATAGTTAATAAATAATAAACATTTAAAGAAGGAGGGGGCTAAAAGAAGGGGTAAATTTCCAAAAAAAAGGTAAGTTATCTTAATAATAAGAGGAGGGAATAAAGTGGACCTAAAAATTAGAAATTTTAAAAGAGCTTTATCAGTAGCTATTATATTTTTCATGATATTAACAATGATACCACTAGAAGCTTCTGCATTTACGTTATCAGATATAAGTAATCATTGGGCAAAAAATACTATTAATCAATGGATCGATAAGAATTTGGTAAATGGATATCCAGATGGTACTTTTAGACCTGATAAAAGTATTACAAGAGCTGAATTTATGGCACTAGTGAATAAATCTTTTGGTTTTACAAATGAGGTTAATATAGATTATGTTGATGTACCAAAAGATGCTTGGTATCAAAGTACAGTAGCAAGAGCAAAGGCAGCTGGGTATATTGGAGGTTATCCAGATGCTTCGATGAGGCCTGAAAATTTAATTAGTAGACAAGAAGCGGCTAGTATTGTTGCTAAAATTAAGGGATTGAATCATGACTTAAATGCAGCTAATATCTTTAGCGATAGTAATGATATAGCGAACTGGAGTAAAGGAGCCGTAGGAGCAACAGTAGAATCTGGTTATATTGGAGGTTATCCAGATAAAACCTTCAAACCACTAGGTAATATAACTAGAGCAGAATCTTTAGTAGTATTAAATAGAGCAGCTTTTAATGATGGCAATATAAAAGAGATAAAAGTATTTGATAAAAAAGGTACATATGGTTTAGAGAATGAAGTAGAAGTTATTAATAGTAATGTAAGTGTAAAAGCTGATGGCGTTATTCTTCAAAATTTGCACATCAAAGGAAATTTAATTATTGCTGATGAAGTAGGAGATGGAGATGTTACATTAAATAATATTACTGTCGATGGAGATACCTTTGTACGTGGTGGAGGTAAAGATAGTATCCATATTAATGGAGGAAGCTATAACAAAATTATAGTAGAAGAAACCCCAGGTAAAAAAATCCGCATTGTATCAAAAAATGCAAAAAACATTAACGTAGTTATATCTAAGTATGCAGCAAATGAGAGTATAATTCTTGAAGGAACATTTGAAAATGTTCAAATAGAAGCAGATAATGCTGAAATTAAAACACAAAATGATACTATAATCAAAAAAATGATTGTGGCATCTAAAGTAAAAGGTAGCAAGATTACCATTAATAAAAATACTAGAGTAGAAGAAATGGTGATAGAAGCAGGTATAAAAATCAAAGGTCAAGGTATCATTGCTAAAGCAGTAGTAAAAGCAGATAATGTTATATATGAAAAGGCACCTCAACAGCAAAGTATAGATTCAAAAGTCAAAATAGAACCAGTAGTATCACAAGTCGCAGCAGGTAGTGGAGTAAGTGGTGGAGGAAGTAGCGGTGGTAGCAGTACAGATTTTGTAAGTGCTATTAATATCGCAACAACACCTGATATTTCAGGAGGCGTAGATAATGATGCTGTGGTTACAGTAACATTAACAACAGCGACATCTGGCGCAGATATTTATTACACTATAGATGGAACAAATCCGGCAACAAGTGCATCAAAAGTCTTATATGATACTGCTAATAAGCCTATGATAAAAACGGAAAACATAGCAGGTGAAACTATTACTATAAAAGCTATCGGAATTAAGACTGGCTATACTAATTCGGCAGTGGCTGAAAAGGAAATAGTGTTTAACGCAGCAAGTATATCCATAACTGCAATAAGAGTTAGTAGCAATCCAGCTAAGATTACTTACTATGAAGGGGAATCCCTTGATCTTACAGGATTACAAGTTGAGTTAACATACAGTGATACTTCGAAGGAAAATGTAGTATTGGGTGAATTTGCTGCCAAAGGAATTACCACAAACCCTGTAAACGGAAGCTCTTTAACCGTAGCTGAACACAACGATAAACCCATAGTGGTAATCTGTAATGGTAAGTTAGCTGAAAGCGGTGACAAGTTAAGAGTCTTGGCAGCAGCAATGCCAGTAACCAGCATAAGTTTAAATAAATCATCACTTGAGCTGGTTGCCGGAGGAAATGAAACTTTAACAGCAACAGTAGTACCTGCTAATGCAACTAATAAAAGTGTTACTTGGTCTTCAGATAATTCCGCTGTAGCAACAGTAGATCAAACAGGGAAAGTAACAGCAGTGGCAGCAGGAACTGCAACTATTACGGTTACCACGGTAGAGGGGAGTTTTACTGCTGAATGCGTTGTAACTGTAACTCCTTCAGAATTTGCCGGAGGTGATGGCGCACCTGGCAATCCTTACCAGATTGAAACTGCGGAGCAATTAAATAATGTTAGAAATCACCTTGATAAATACTATATCTTAACGGATGACATTGATTTGTTATCGTATGCTAGTTGGGTTCCTATCGGGAATGTTTACGCAAGCCCGTTCTATGGCAGTTTTGATGGAAATGGCCACACAATTAGCAATCTGAAAATAACATCATCTGATGGTTTAAGAATGTTTGGCTTGTTTGGGTATGTAATAGATGCTACCATAAAAAACCTGCAAATCAGGGATGCTTATGTGGTACCTTCTCATTCATATGAACAACAGGTGGGAATACTGGCTGGTTATACCGCAAGGACAACGATTTCTAACTGCTCAACCTCAGGAATCGTAGGGGGTTCTGCTACTTATATGACGGCTTTTCATATTGGAGGGTTAGTGGGACAAATTACTAATGAAACTGTTGTTGATAGTAGTTTTTCTAGGGCTAATGTTATTAGTTCAGGTAGCGGTTTAATAGATGATGCCCAGCCAGATACCATTATTAAAAATTCTTATTCGTCAGGAACAGTTAGTGATGGAGCAGGTTTTGTTCGCAGTATTTCTGGAACAGTAGAGAACTGCTATACGATTGCAACTGTTAGTTATGGAAATCTATTTGCATCATATATAAGTGATAATAATAATGTTACAGGTTGCTATTATCAAAACATAGCAGGGGGACCGGAAGCGGTAGGCAGTGGTTCTGTTACAGGTATAATAGGAGTAGACGAAGTAGACATGAAAAAACAAAGCACATTCATGGGCTGGGATTTTGTTAATATCTGGGGAATAAACCCTGATAAAAATGAAGGATATCCATTCCTAAGGTGGCAAGGCTATGAGCCTATTCTAGATGTAACAAAACCAGTAACTGGGGTAAGTTTAAATAAATTATCACTTGAGTTGGTTGTAGGAGGAAATGAAACTTTAATAGCAACAGTAGCACCTGCTGATGCAAGTAATAAAGGTGTTGTTTGGTCTTCAGATAATTCTAATGTAGCAACAGTAGACTCAAACGGAGAAGTAACAGCAGTATCGGGGGGAACGGTAAATATTACAGTTGCCACAGTAGATGGTGGAAAAACAGCGACTTGTGTGGTTCATGTAAAGAGTACAGATGCAACATTAAGCGACTTAACTGTAAATGGAACCACAGTAGAAGGCTTTGCAGCTGCAACACTAGCATATAATATTGAGTTTGCAATAGGAACAACAGAAGTTCCTATTGTAGAAGCGACAGTAAATAATACAGGTAAAGCTAATGCAATAGTAACCCACGCAGAAAGTTTACCAGGAACCACAACAGTAGTAGTAACAGCTGAAGATGGAACTACTACAATGACATATACAATAAATTTCACAGTAGAAAAAGAACCTTTATCCGTAACGGTAACAAAAGCTGTAAACGCACCAATTGCGATTCCTGAGATCCCAACTATACAGTATCTGTCGAATCAGAATCAAGTTACTGTAGAACAAATAGGTAACTCCGTTACTATTTCAGGTTCATTGGGTGCACTGGTGTCTTATGCTCAGCCGGGTCAAGAAGACAACCATAAATATGTTGTGCTTTTAGTGGAGACTGGTGAGGCAAGCGTTGAGGGCATATCTTATAATGGTGTAGAGATGGATATTACTGCCGAGAGATATTATAATGGAAAATTTGGAGGTATTGAGGAAGGAACCTTTGTTCAATGGATCAAGGCGGATGAAGTAGTTAATACACCAATGATCTTTAACCTCTCCAAGGCAGGAAAGACTGATACAGAAATAACTATTAGTTTTAAAGATATTCCATTAACTTTAGAAGGCATAGCAATCACAACACCAGCAAAAACAGAATATAAAGTTGGTGAAACGCTTGATATTACCGGTATGGTAGTAACAGGGACATATAGTGATTCTAGCACTAAAGAAGAAACAATCACAGTAGATAATGTAACAGGATTTGACAGTTCAGCAGTAATAGCGGAACAAACACTGACCATAACGGTTGGTGGCAAGACGACGAGTTATACTATCTCAGTAGTTAAAGCAGATGGACCAGCATTAACTGGTGTTACAGCAGATGATAATGAAAACACCTTAACAGGAATCACCGAAGCTATGGAGTTTTCAACAAATGGAACAGACTGGACAAAATATAATGGATCCAACCTGCCTGATTTAACAGGTACAGTAGCATTACAGGTGAGGGTAGCAGCAACGGAAACACATACAGCAGGAGCAACTACAACCTTTAACTTTACAGTAGGAGCAAGTGTATCAAGCATAATAGCAACTAATGGAACTGTAACAATCACTTTGGCTGAAAAGCCAAAAGAAGCACCGGTAGAAGGTGACTTCACAGCAACAGCTACTATTGATGGTGGAAGTGCAGAATCATTGGCTTTAACAAATTTCGTTTACGATGGTAATGTGACTGTAACTTATACCTTTAATCCGATCGCTCAAACTGAATCGGAGCAAAGTGTATTAGTAGCAGTAACACTAGCCGGAAATGAAACAGTAGCACCAGCATATACTGTAGAGGCTTTGGTATTAGGGATAATAGGAAACCTACTTGATGCTGATAGTGGTGCTAACCTTACGGGAGTGCTTTATACAAGAGACAGCAGCATCTATTATAACCAAGTAGACACTACTGGCACATGGGGAACAGAAACATTAATCGGCACAAGCACAGAGGGTAGCCTGGATGTTGATAGTACAGGTAATCCTCACGTAGCCTACACTACAGCCGGCAAAATCGGTTATAGGATGTATGACGGAAGCAATTGGACAGATGAAGTGTTGATTGAAAGCAATAATGCTGGTTCCTGCTCTAAACCGGATATTGCGGTAGATGGTAGTGGATATGCTCATATAACTTATACCGATACAATGGGCAATACCGGTGACGACTATGATAAACCAGATATTATGTATGCTACTAACAAATCGGGTTCTTTCGTTAAGGAATTAACTTTTAACGGAAATGGAACTTATAATTTTAGCAACAAGGTTGATTATACTTACTATAATAATGGTAAGCCCTATGGTTCTGTTATTGTTGTTACAGGTAGTGGAGATTATTATATTGTATCGCAAAAATCCCATCGGGAGAATACAGGACAAGTTTATAACACGTATTCATTAGTTGTTAAATCTAACCTTGCTGAAGGAAGTATAGAAGGATTATCTTCTGATGTCTACAACATCTACGACCTAACCTCCGGTGGGGGTAAAGTAGTAGCTCTTTATGGTCATAGTGGCTCCAAAACCGCCGAATTAACGATAAACGGGGCAACTATCACATTTGACAACGCAACAACACTTCCTGGCGGATCAGTTAACTCTGTTGCTACTGATGGTAGCGATATCGTAGTCGGCGGGGTAATCGATGGCAAGTTGCAAACTTTCTACAATGGAGCAGTAAGTGTTTATAATGATAATATAGTTAAGAATGGAACAAAAGTGTCGGTAGAGTATGTCAATACTAAATTCTATGCTATCTACACTGATAACTATGATGGAAGAATTAAGGTGGTGGAAATCTAAACACCTTAATACGGACTGACTTTTTGTCTAACCCTCAAATAAGACTCGGAAGTAACTAAAACCCCATGGGAAAAGCAAATAATTTTGCTCTCTCATGAGGGTTTTTTCTTATTAAGATATAAATTTTATGGATCAATGGAAATAATATACCTAATATCTCCATATTTGACATGCTTTTTATGACACCAATAAGGATAATATTGATATATATTGTCACAATATGAAACTTTATGGGTTTTGTTGACCTTTATTCTAACAGTTACGACCAGGCAGTTAATCTTTCAAAAGAGGTATCGAAGGGTTACGCAAATAAAATTTCTGGAGAAATTGATGTAGCAAATGCAACACTTAATGGTATTTATAACTCAATTTTATTTGCCAAAGAAAGCGGGACATTAAATAGAGAACAAGTTATAAATCTATTAAAAACATCTTTAGAAAAAACGCCTTCTTTAGTAGCGGTTTATACATTATGGGAACCTAATGCATTTGACGGAAAAGACAATGATTATGTTAATAAAGAAGGGCACGATGTAACAGGAAGACTTCTTCCATATGTGTCAAAATCCAATGACCAAACTTCTGTTATACCACTTGTAGATTATGATAAAGAGGGAGCAGGGGATTATTATTTAATACCTAAAAAAACTAAAAAAACATCATTAATTGAACCGTATATGTACAAAGTTAATGGCAAGGATATATTAATAACTTCTCTTACAATGCCTATTATAGATAATAATGGAAACTTCATCGGAATTGTTGGGGCAGATATATCCCTTGATGCAATACAAGGTATTGTAAATAATGCTAAACCTATGGGGGGATACGCAGAAATAATTACAGGTAATGGAACAATTGTAGCAAATGGTGCAAACCAAGACTTAGTAACAGAAAATTTTATTTCACTTGATAAATCTAATGAAGATATTGTAAATAAAATTGCAAATCATGAAGAATTTATTAAAACATCAAAATCATCATCTACAGGAGATATAAGTCTTAGAGTTTATGAACCTATTTTAGCTAATGGAGTAGACGCTAATTGGTCTTTCGGTTCTACTATTCCAAATAAAAATGTATATGAACAGTATAATAAATTACTAAAAATCACATTACCTATATTAATCATTGTTGTACTGATTATAATTGCAGTTATGTTTTTTTAATAAAAAGATCTATTAAACCAGTAGTTTTAGTATCAGATCACTTAACATTTTTATCAGATGCAGATTTTACAAAAGAGCTTCCACCTGAATTAATGGAGATGGAAGATGAAATAGGAACCTTATCAAATTCAGTCTGTAAGATGCAGGAATCCATTAAGGATATAATTAAAAATGTTAAAATGGAATCAGAAAATGTTAGTGGTGCAATAGCTACAGCAGGAGGTTTAATCGTTACTCTTAATTCACATATAGAGGATGTTTCAGCGACAACAGAACAATTATCAGCAGGTATGGAAGAAACAGCAGCCTCATCAGAGGAAATGAGCGCCTCATCATCAGAAATTGAAAGCGCAGTAGAATCTGTTGCATCTAAAGCAGAACAAGGTTCAATTGCTTCAAAGGAAATTAGCAATCGTGCAGAGGAATTAAAATTAAACGCATTATCCTCTCAAAAAAGTGTAAATGAAATATGTACATCTACAAATGAGAAATTAAAGGCTGCCTTAAAGCAGTCAAAAGCAGTAGAAGATATAAATGTGTTATCTAACGCTATATTAGATATTACAGCACAAACAAATTTACTTGCACTTAATGCAGCCATTGAAGCAGCAAGGGCAGGTGAAGCTGGAAGAGGTTTCTCAGTAGTAGCTGATGAAATAAGGAAATTAGCAGAGGAATCTAAGAATACAGCAAGTGAAATTCAAAATATAACTGGTACAGTAATATCATCAGTTCAGAATCTTGCCACAAGCTCTGAAGATATATTGGAATTTATTAATAATCAGGTAATGAAAGATTACGATATATTAGTTCAAACTGGGGAGCAATATAGTAAGGATGCTGAATTTATAGACAACTTGGTTTCTGATTTTAGTACAACCTGTAAGGAACTTTTATCATCTATCCAAAGTATTATGCAAGCTATAAACGGTGTTGCATTAGCAGCTAATGATGGAGCATCTGGCACAACAAATATTGCTCATAAGTCAACTATTGCTGTTGAAAAGTCTAATGAAGTTTCACAACAAACAAAAAGAGTTGAGGAAATTTCACAGAAACTTATTGATATGGTTTCTTCATTTAAAGTATAGAAAATTTATATTAATTTAAAATTGTATTGATTAAACAGTATCATAAGTAAATTTTTTTGACATAAAATTGATAGAAGCGATAAACAAACTATATGTATATAGCATGTTTATCGCTTTTATTTTTAGAGTTTCTATCAAATTATGATTTTTCTGTATTTAAATTTTAAACCGTGCCATAATATTAGTTAATTCATTAGACATATTTTTAAGCTTATCAGAGGCTTCGTTAATTTCTCCCATGGCAGCTGAGGTATCTTCGGTTCCTTTAGCGATTTGAGTAGCTCCTTCTGCACTTTGTTCAATGGTTTGAGCCACATCATTAATAGAAGTAGTTACTTCATTAACTGCATTTAATACTTCTTCACTCATTTGGGTAGTGTAATTTGTTAAATCAAAGAAAACATGAGCATCATTCTTGTATTGCTGGGCTGTTTCAGCAAATTTCTGATAATCTCTATCTACATCAGTGGCTAAGAAGCGTAATAACTCATTAGCATCATCAATCAAAGCATAGATATTAGTCTGTACTTGCCTCGTTAAGTTTTGAATATTTGTTACAGTTTCTTTAGAATCAGTGGCAAGTTTACGTACTTCATCAGCAACAACGGCAAAGCCTCGACCTTGTTCTCCTGCTCTAGCTGCTTCAATGGCTGCATTTAAGGCTAAAAGGTTAGTTTGTTCAGAGATAGCTGCAATTTGATTAGCCATATTAGAAATTTCATTGACGATTTTAGCCTTTTCGATACCATTTTTAAGTCTTTTATCTAAATCTACATGAATATCAGTGGCCTTTTGTTGATTTGCAATAACTTCACTTTCAATATTTGTTGCTTTGTCCTCAATTTCTTTAGCTGTCTGATTACCAGTTTTCATATTTTCTAGTAGCTGAGCAGCAGAAGCATCCATTTGCTGACTAGAGGCTGATATTTGTTCACTTGAAGCAGATACTTCTTCTAAGCTAGCAGAAATTTCTTCCGTAGAGGCTGATACCTCTTGCATATTAGCTGCTGAATTTTGGGAGATAACGGATAATTCTGTACTTGATAGAGCTAAGTTTTCCGCAGAATTATTAATTGCCCCAATTGCTTTACGGAAATTATCGCTTAAAATGTTAAAGGCCTTAGTAAGATCACCAATCTCATCTTCACGATTTAAATATTTTTCTGGTACATTATGCGTTAAATCACCGGAAGCCATTATCATGGCATGTTTACTTGATTCCACGATAGGTTTTGAAATTAATCTGCCCAGAATTAGCGCGGCTCCAATACCGAAAATAACATAGAACAAGGCAGTCAAAGTTATGATTATACGGAGACTAGTTAAACCTTGTAAAAACTCTTTTTCATTAGCTACCACACCAATAGTCCAGCCTGTTTTCGGTAAAACATCTAGACCTAAATGCATAATATTATCATTATATTTATAGCTAGTTACGCCAGCCTTTCCAAGACCAATCTTATCAATAGCTAAGGCCCAATCTTTTAGTTCATTCTCTCCATTAAGTCCTGTATTTACCCCTTTTTGTTCTAAAATATAGTCGACTTTTGGATGAGCCATAAAATTACCTGTACTACTAAGTAAATAAGCATATCCACTTTTCCCAAAGCCCATTTCAGCAATAAGTGTATTTAAAGCATCCCCAGGTTGACGCGCAACTAATACTCCACCCACATTGCCCGTAGCGTCATAAATTGGGGCAGCATACATTAAAACTGCGGAATTAGTTACTCTACTAATAATTATATCAGAAACATTTCCTTCACCTTTAAAGGCTTTGATAACATAATCTCTATCTCCTAAATTAGCCTCTGAACCATCAGAATAAAGGGTTGTCCCATCAGGATAAACTACCCCCATCCCTAGGTATCCTCGACTTTTTAGCCTTTCTAGTTCTTCTTGTAATAAGGGCTGTTGATCTTGCCAATTCATCGTTTTCATCAATTTACGATTAGCAATCGTTTCTAGGGTTTCTATATTGCCAATTATAGTGGAATCCACACTTTTAGCATCGGCTTCTGCTAAATGTGTTAATGATTTTTCAGCTTCCTCTATTGTGGCCTTAGCCGAATGATAATAAGCCGTCATTCCAAGGCCTAGCGAGGTAACAAGCACAATAACCCCAATATATAAGGCCATTTTCTGTCCTAATTTTAACTTCATTATGAAACCTCCTTTATGTATAAAATGATTTTAGGTTCATTGTATCATAATGCTTAAGGATATTTAGCATATTCTGAGTATTTTTGACTATAAACTTTTTTATTGTTTAAAATATATCCTAGCATATTACGCTAATTTTCAACGTAATTCTTTTAATTTTGAGATTTATGTTATTATTTCTAAACCTCTTTTATTTCTGCTGCATATTATAACTAAGAAGCGTAATTAAACAGAAGGAAGGGGTTTAGACATGTTTAAGAAAATCAAGTTAAAAAACTTAACGATAATTATTTCTTTCGTGATGGTTTTAGTGATTGGTTTAGCAGGAGTTGTTGCCATTACAGGGGCAAATACGATTAATGAAAATGTAGATGAAATTTATAATAATAGCTTAAAGGCTACGGAATTAGTGTTACAGGTCAAAGGCAATGTCCAAGATATTAGGGCAAACTTGAATTTATTAGTGTATGAAGAAAATCCAGAAAAGCAACAAGAATTAATTCAGGTAAATAATGATTTACTAGAACAAGATAATCAGATGTTAGCCGCATATGAAGCCATACCTTATGAATGGGTTGATGGAGAACGAGCTGCTTTTGATGCTTTAAAGGGAAATTTGGCAATTTGGCGTGAAATAATGGATAAGCAGATTATAGCAAATATGGAAGCAGGCAATGCACAATTAGCTAGAGAAGCGTTACCTGAATTAATTGAAGCCAGAAAACAGGTCATGGTGGAAATGGATAAATTAGTGGACTTAAGTATGAAAAAGGCGGAGCAAACATACCTTGCCAGTGAAAAAACTTATGCAGGGGTTGTTAAGCTAATAATTGTATTTTTAGTTTTAGGTCTAAGCGTAGGTTTAGGATTAGGGTTAATCGTGCGCAAGGCTATCTTAAAACCACTGGAAACTATCTCTAAAATCCTCAAAAGACTCGCTAGTTATGACTTACACTTTGATGAAGAAAATAAAGATGAAATGGCTTTACTAGAGTATAAAAATGAAATCGGTGACTTGGGAGAAAATCTAGCTACCGTACAAAAGGAATTAATCTTTATGGTTCAAGAATTAGGCACTAGTATCGAAGATTTAAGTGCTAAAAGTGAAGAATTATCCGCTTCCTCCGAAGAAATTTTGGCTCAATTAGAGGATGTTACTAAATCTAGTGAAGATATCAGTAAGGAAACACAAAATACAAGTGCTGCTACCGAGGAATTATTAGCTTCTGTGGAAGAAGTGACCTCAAGTATCGAAGGACTCGCAAGTAAGGCAGAAGAAGGTAGTAATAATGCCGTGAAATTTAAAGAACGAGCAAGTAAAGTAGAAAAGGACGGTCAAAATGCATTTGATAATGTAAAGGTTATTTATACAGAAAAAGAAGAAAAAATATTACAGGCTATGCAAAAGGTGAAGGTTGTGGAAGAAGTCAAGGTTATGGCAGAAACTATTGCTAATATCGCAGATCAAACCAATCTATTAGCTTTAAACGCTGCAATAGAGGCGGCTAGGGCTGGAGAAGCAGGTAAAGGATTTTCTGTAGTAGCTGATGAAATTAGAAAGTTAGCTGAACAATCAGGTACTGCTGTAGATAAAATTAAAGAAGTAATTGTCGAAGTTCAAGATGCCTTTGCTAATATTTCTGATAATAGTAATGAAATCTTAAACTTTATGAAAGGCGATATCACGATGCAATTAGAGAACTTTGTAAAAGCAGGTGGCCAGTATTATGAGGATGCTGATTATGTAAATAATCTCTCTGAACAGCTAGCGCAAATGACTGCAGAAATTAATACGACTATTAGTCAAGTAAGTACAGTTGTCCAAAATATAACTCATGGAGCTCAGGATGTAGCTGATAAATCAGGTGCAATCCTTGATAATGTAAGTGAAAATACTAATGGTATGTTACAAATAGCTGCGACTGCCCAAGATCAAGCAAATATGGCACAAAAATTAAATGAAATAGTCCAAAAGTTTAAGCTTTAAGTAAGAGAGATAGCACCAGATATTGCTCTTTGATTTTAAATACTGGTCTATCACAGCTTTATTCATAAATTAGGCAAGAATATAAATTAGTTTACCTCCCCAAAAAAAGGCTAGCCTTTAAGCAAAGTGTTCTTGAGATAGTTCACTTTGTAAGGCTAGCTTTTTATATAAAGGGGGATTCCTTAATATTATAGGCCAATTGAGATATATTTAATCTCTAAAAATTCTTTTATTCCAAAATGTCCACCTTCTCTTCCGATCCCACTTTCTTTAAACCCACCAAAAGGAGCCTGTGCAATGGACGGACGACCATCATTTAAGCCAACGATACCATACTCTAGACCTTCACTTACTCTAATTCCACGAGATAAGTTTTCAGTAAATAAATAAGCAGCTAAGCCATAATTAGTATCATTAGCAAAACGTAGTGCTTCTTCTTCGGTTTTAAAGGTTGCAACAGGCACAACTGGACCAAAGGTTTCATCAGACATAATATGCATATTATTTGTAATATTTGAAAGTACAGTAGGCTCATAAAAATATCCTGCATCTTCATGGTCGCTTTTATGACTTCCAGTTCCGCCAGTTTCGATCTTAGCACCCATGGCAACAGCAGACTGCACTTGCTCATCTACTTTTTGATAACCTTCTCTATTAACCATTGGTCCTAGATCCACATCTTCAGAGAAGCCATCGCCAACTTTTAATTCTTTCACTTTTGCTACTAGTTTTTCAATAAATTTATCTTTAATGCTTTCTTGGACATAAATTCGATTGGTTGCTACGCAAACTTGACCACAATTTCTAAACTTTGAAGCAATGCTACCTTCTACTGCTTTATCTAAGTCCGCATCTTCAAAAACAAGTAAAGGAGCATGACCACCTAGTTCCATGGAAACATTTTTTACAGTTTTAGCTGCATCTGCGATCAATTTCTTGCCGACTTCTGTTGATCCTGTAAAGGTAATCTTCCTCACTCTACTATCATTCATCAGTGCAGTTCCAATTTCATTAGCTGATCCCATAACCAGGTTTGCTACTCCTTTTGGTAATCCAGCTTGTTCTAATAATTCAAAAAGTTTGATTGCAGTTAAAGGTGTTTTAAAAGCAGGCTTTACAATTGCTGTGCATCCTGCTGCTAGGGCTGGGGCTATTTTTCTCGTAATCATAGCTGCTGGGAAATTCCATGGTGTTATAGCACCAATTACGCCTACAGGTTGCTTATGTACTAAAATCCTTTTATCAGAAGTTGCAGCTGGAATGGTTTCCCCATAAACCCTTTTAGCCTCTTCAGCATACCACTGGACAAAACTTGCGCCATAAAGTACTTCTCCAATGGCTTCTTTTACAGGTTTACCTTGCTCTAGAGTCATTATTTTACCAATTTCCTCTTTATTTTCTATTATCAAATTATACCATTTGTTTAAGACATCACTTCTCTGGCTTGCAGGTAGGCTAGACCAATCTTTAAAGGCATCATGAGCAGCAGTAATAGCTTCTTTAGTTTCGGCCTCTCCGCCTTTAGCCACCTGTCCAATTATTTCTCCTGTAGCTGGATTAATAACCTCGAAATATTCGTTGTTAAATGATTCTGTCCATTCTCCACCAATATACATTTTATAATTCATTTCTATCTAACCCCTCTCTAGTGTATTTGTCTTTATTATACCTTAATATGTATGCTAAAACTATTTCATTTAAGTAAATAAGTAAAAAAGTTCCAAAATATAATATCAAAATAAAGAGGGTTAAAATTAAACTTACTTCATAGAATGATGAGGTGGTCAATAAATAGCTAAAAAAAGAATGACCTAGATAATTAGAATGCGAAGTAAATTTTAGATTTCTGGAACATTTTACTTAAAGATACGTCTAACTAGATGTAGACAGATTTAACTGCAATTAAAAGGAGAGAATAAGGATGAATTTTAAAAGAACAGTAACTGGTTTCTTGTCAGTAGCTGTATTAACTGTTTCGTTAGGTACAGCGCAGGCTGCTATGATTCCAAGAGACGTAGATTTGGCTAAGCCTCTATTACCAATTAAGCAAAATGTAGGGGCGTCAGGAATTGATGATGCACAAATTAAGGCTGCATATGGCTCTTTTACGGGAACTGTGAAAGCAGTAGAAGATTTTGAAGCTATCAAGGGAGCAAAAATTGTTGCCGTAGAAAGCCAAACTGGGGGACCTGCAAATTTCATTATCAAAGAAGATACATATATAGTAGATAATTTTGATCTAAATGTAGGGGTAGAGGTTACAGGTTTTTACGATGCAAATGCACCAATGATTATGATTTATCCTCCGCAATATAATGTGGAGGTATTAGCAGAGCAAGAGCTAGGTCAATTTGTGAAGGTAGATTTGTTTGACCAAAATTTAGTTAGTTCTGATAATCAGCTTAAATTAAATATTTCTGAGAAAACAGAAGTAGTAACAAAAGATGGTAAACCATACCCAGGTACATTAGCAGATAAAAAATTAGCGGTAGTGTATGATGTAACAACTAGAAGTATCCCAGCACAAACTAATCCAATTAAAGTAATTGTTTTAGATGCAGAGGTAAAGGCGGAAATAGGTGATGTAGCAAAAATGGAGATAGTAGTAGATGAGCAAAAGCTAGCAGCACCAAAGGCTTATCTAAATGAAACTAAAACTATCATGGTTCCATTGCGTGATATCGCAGAAGCTTTAGGCTTCCCAGTGAGCTGGAATAATGATACGCAAAGTATAATTATAGGTAATGGTATCTCTTTAAAAATAGGAGATAAAAACTATATTTATTATAAAACTGCTCCAATTAAATTAGATACTGCTCCTGAATTAAAAGAAGGAACTACCTATGTACCATTAAATTTCTTTACCGAAGTAATGAAGATGAATAAGGCTGAAGTTTCTAATGATAAAATTTCCATTGAAAATGAAGTAATATAAAAAAGCAATAGATTAGTACTTGCAAATAAGCATAACATAAGCAACTTTAGGAGAGTATGAACACCCTGCAATTTGATGGGCGAACTCCTGAAGTTGCTTTTTATATTAATTTTTCATTTCTAGTAAAACCTTCTCTGCTTCTAATACTGGCAAGGGCTTAAAGAAATAGTATCCTTGCACCTGGTGACAATCTCTAGCAGCGAGGAAAAGTAGTTGTTCGTGAGTTTCTACTCCTTCAGCAATTAAATCAAGATTTAAACCTTGAGAAAGCATAATAATCATATTAATAATAGCTTCATCTGTAGGATTATTTAACATGCCATGAACAAAGGGCATTGCAATTTTCATTTTATCAATCGGCAATTGTTTCAAAAAATTTAAAGAGGAAAAATCTGTGCCGAAGTCATCAATAGTAATCGTGATTCCTAATTTTTTAAAATCTTTCAAGACGTTTACTACATAGTCTGTTTCTTTCATGGCCATATTTTCCGTTATCTCTAATTCGAGATAGCTAGAATCAAGCTGCGTTTCTGTTAAAACTTCTGATACTTGCTGGACGAGATTAGGGTTTTCAAGTTGAGCTAAAGATAAATTTACGGCAATTTTCACAGGGGGTAGCCCCTTATCTTGCCATGCTTTAGTTTGTGCGCAGGCTGTTTTTAATACCCAAATCCCAATGTGTCTAATCAGAGCAGTTTGTTCAGCTAAGGGAATAAATTTTCCAGGAGGAATAAAACCTAGCTCTGGGTGATTCCAGCGTAATAAGGCTTCAAATCCTGTTATCTTATCAGACCTTATATCTACTTGGGGCTGATAATGAAGCAAAAATTCATCATTTTCTAGGGCCGTATATAAGTAATTTGTTAATCTTAAATTTTCCTCAAGAAGGGCTCTTAAGGAAGGTGTACACATTATATATTGATTTCGACCTCGTTTTTTAGCTTGATGCATCGCTACATGTGCATTTTTGAGAATTGTTTCAGGATCATCTCCATCATCAGGATAAAGCGAAACTCCAATACTTGCCGTAATATAAAAATCTTGATTATTTAACCTCGAAGGTTTTACAAAACAATTAGTAATTTTATCTGCAATTTTATGCACTTCTCCAAGGTCTTTGATATTTGGACTCATAATAACAAATTCATCACCCCCAACTCGGCTAACGAGGTAGTTATGACCTATTATCTCTTTTAAATGAGCACCTACTTTTTTCAGTAATTCATCTCCGTAGGAATGGCCAATCGTTTCATTAACCATTTTAAAATAATCTAAATCTAAATAAAAAAGGGCGATGAATGTTCCTTTTTCTTTAGCCTCTGCTAGTTCAGACTCCATCTTTTTAAACAGAAAAAGC
The DNA here is from genome assembly GCF_900176035.1 of Desulfonispora thiosulfatigenes DSM 11270. Taxonomy (NCBI): domain Bacteria; kingdom Bacillati; phylum Bacillota; class Clostridia; order Eubacteriales; family Peptococcaceae; genus Desulfonispora; species Desulfonispora thiosulfatigenes. Next base: position 112,202 of record NZ_FWWT01000014.1, read on the forward strand.
CTATTAGCAAGACCCGTTAAATGATCATGATAAGCAAGGGTTTGGATATACTTAACATATTTCGAATTATTTTCTATTCTAGCTACATAAATATTATTTACAGCAATAGCAATAGATCCTGCTAACAGGACAAGCCCTATTCGGACAATGTAATCAGATGCATAGATATTGACAAGTGCTGAGGGCTTGACGAGCCAAATATAAATTTGTGTTAAAAGGCCAGAGATCACGGTATAAATAATCATGATATTACTTGTAAAGCTTAGCGCAATAATAATTAGAATAAAGGGTAGTGCCCAGATTGTGACACTAGCAAACTGGACAAATTGTAAAATAATAATTGGTAGAGAGAAAAATATAATTAAGGATAGTAGGTGAGTAATAATTTTTGTATTTAGATTTAAATTAATCACAATTTGGACAAGAACGCTTAAAAATATTAAAAAAAGGCTAAATGATAGAGCCTTACTAATGCTCACACCTTCAAAGATATACTGTGAAACAAGGTATAAAAGAGAACCACACACAAAAGAAATTGAAAGGACTTTAGCAATAAATTTATTAGCCATAACATTTATATTTTTTAAATAAGTACCACTTATTTCTAGCAAGTTTTTATGCATTAGATAATTACCCCCTAATTTTAGGAAAGATAAAGCTCAATGATTAAAGGTTTTTTGACTTAGATTAATCCTGGACTATAATATCTAAAACTGTCGAAAAATTAATTTTGTATTTAATAATATGTTATGGACTTAGAGAAAAGAGTGTGCTATGTCCTGCAATCAAGAATGATAAAGGCAAAAAAATAAACACCTCACGTTATTATGAGGTGACCCCTAAAAGTTAGACTTTATTAGCGAGACAGTTTCGGCTGCCTCGCTATTTTTATGCAGCCTGAAGACTAAGTCTGTATTGCACTGGACTTAGCCATCCAAGTTTCTCTTTAATTCTCTTTTCGTTATAGTAATTTATGTATCGTTCAATTTCCGACTTCAATTCCTCATAGCTGTAATAGACGACACCATAGTAAATCTCTTGTTTAAGCAGTCCAAAGAAGTTCTCCATAACGGAATTATCATAGCAGTTACCTTTTCTAGACATACTTTGAAAAATACGTTCTTCCTTAAGCCGGTTAGAGTATGCTCTCATCTGGTAAGCCCATCCTTGATCTGAATGGAATGTTCGGCGATAAGGACAATCTGAGGTTATTTTAATGGCCTTATCTAGTGCATCCATTACGCTCTTGGCCGTAGGACGCTTAGCAATACCATAACTAATAATTTCACCATTACACATATCCATAAAAGGATCTAAATAAAGACTTGTGCA
>NZ_FWWT01000015.1 GCF_900176035.1 Desulfonispora thiosulfatigenes DSM 11270
TCTCGATTTTAGTTTTAAGAGTTCAGCTTCAAGCTGTTTAACATGCTCAGTGCTTGTATCAACAGGAGCTGAATCATCTTGGCGTTGTATATTAACAGCCTTACCTGATGAATTCATTTTAGCCCTTCTCCCACGTTTCTTATCTCTTAAGGCATCAGGACCAGCCGCTCTATAATCATTTACCCACCTAGCGATAAGAGCATTATTATTAATCCCTATCGAAAGAGCCAGTTCCTGATAAGATACCTCACTTGTTAAATAAGACTCTACCACACCAAGCTTAAATTCAAAAGAATAAGCTTCGTTCTTTCTTGAACGTTTTAATCCATCATCACCAAGTTCTTCGTAGTAATGTACCCAATTGAGAACTTGTCTTCTGTTTTTTACTCCATATTTTTCTGCTAAAAAAGTATAACCTCCTTCGCCACGTAAATATGCATCTACAACTTTCTTTTTAAACTCATAACTGTATGCAGCCATAAAAATACCGACCTCCAATTGTTAGATTTTTGGTCTAACTTTTGGGGGTCGGTACATTATGAGATGTTTATTTAAACTTACTCTGTAAAAGGCTCAGATATTTCGATATGACCCATTAAGGTTTCGGCTTCTTGTCCATCAATTAAAAATTGTACTTTATCTACCGTATCTAATGCAAGAAGGGTTTTAACTACTTGGTCAATCATCAAGATTTCTTGTAAAGAACCTCCTGCAAGTCCTTCACCTTTAAAATTAACCATAGCTGTTTTATCTTTTACGGTTACATTATTTAATTTTACAGAATCGGGAAAAGCTGTATCAAGGTCCTTTACCCCAGGCTCTGAATTTTCATCATAGTCTATATCATCATCATCCATAATAGCTCTCACTACTGCTTCCTCTAAAGGTATGTCAGTATATTCGATTACTCTTTTTAGAGGAATAACCTTTTTTAAACTTTCATCTCCTGTTTCCATGTATGTTTCATTAGCAAAATATAGGGTTACCTCTTCTTTTTTTTCATTTTTGTCTAAATCAATATCATCGTTGTCGTTTTGATCCTCAATTTCTACATCCCCTGGATCCTTATCAGCATTAGTACACGCTGTTAGGGTGAAGATAAGCATTAAGCTTAAAAGTATTACTAAGTATTTCCTCACAGTTACCACTCCTTTCGCATTTACTTAAAGTATACTTCAAAGTATTCCACAAATCCTGTTAAGTAAAGAAAAATATTTTTAAATATGTTTTATATTATCCCCAGTTAGGCAAATATTATTTAGAGAAACTTATTTGGACTTATGCGACAAAATAAGTTAAAATTAACAAACATTTATCCTAAATAAATGCTAAAATTAAGTATAATTCTCATTTAAATAAAATGGTCTAAAAAATAATCATTAATAAAAAAGGAGTGTTTAAAATGCCGTATACTTTCTATCATGAAATCTTAGAAAACCTCCCTATTGGCTATGCGTATAGTAAAATTTTATATAATGAAGCTGGGAAAGTATATGATTTTGAATTCTTAGAGGTAAACTCCTTATTTAAAAAGTTTTCGGGATTAGATATAGATAAAATAGAAGGTAAAAGAGCAAGTGAAGTATATAAGGAACGCACAGAAGAAATTAATTGGATTGAATTTTGCTCTGATGTAGCCTTAAATACCGGAAGTAAGACAATTGAACAATACTGGAATTTATCCCACTCTGGCTATCGGATTAAACTGTATGTACCTAAAAAGGATTATTTAATTGCCTTTCTCACGGATATTACGAAGGAAATAGAACAAATCAGAATTCTAGATCGGTTTTTTTCTATTAACCTTGATTTACTATGTATAAGTGATTTAGCAGGAAACTTTATCAGGCTGAATAAAGAATGGGAATGGGTCTTAGGCTACCCTCTTGAGGAGATAGAAAATAAGAATATTCTGGATTTTATCCATCCAGAAGATATAGAGCCAACCATGAATGCGTTAGAAAAATTGGGAAATAATAAACAGGTATTTAATTTTATTAATCGTTATCGCAGGCAAGATGGAACTTATCGATATATAGAATGGCGTTCTCAGCCTGATGGTGAATTAATTTATGCAGCGGCTAGGGATATCACAGATCGCAAAAAGATGGAAGATACTTTACGTGAAAGTGAAGAAAAGCATAAAGAGTTAGTGAGAGTTTTAAATAAATCGGCAAATTATGATCAGCTAACTAATTTGCCGAATCGCAGATTATTTTTTGAAAGGCTAAAACAAGAAATCAAACAAAGTAATCGAGAAAGCATTATGTTTGCTCTAATGTTTATTGATTTAGATGGTTTTAAAGGTGTAAATGATAAGTATGGGCATGATATTGGTGATAAATTATTAATCGAGACGGCTAGTCGAATATCGGGTTGTGTACGCTCTTCTGATACTGTAGCTCGCATGGGTGGAGATGAATTTACGGTAATCCTTCGTAGTATTACTAGTAAGGAAGATATTAAAAAAGTAGCACGTAATATCCTACAAGCCCTTCATCAACCTTTTTATCTAGATGAATATAAATGTTTAATTGGAGCCTCTATTGGAATAGCCTTATATCCGAGGCATGGTGAGGATGCTGAAATTCTTTTGGCTAATGCAGATGAGGCCATGTATATAATTAAACATAAAGATAAAGGATCGTTTTGTTTTTATGATGAAGAAAACTGCAAAGAGAAGTAAGTAATCCGGTTTATGGGGGTGCCTATAAGCCGGATTTTTGTGTCTAGTATTATATTTAGATGTAAATAGCTATTTATGAATAAATAATTAAGATAAGCTATTCAATGAAATAAGTAATTTAATTAAGAAATTCTTAAGAATTATCCTTAGTTGATATTAAGATTTACCCGCTATAATTTAGTCATAGGCGATCAAGGAGGAAAATACATGAGCAAGTTTAGTGTTTTAGTAGTAGATGATGAGCCAGAAATTTCGGATGCCATTGAAATTTATTTGAAAAATGAAGGCATAAATGTAATTAAGGCTAAAGATGGTATTGAAGCAATTGAAAGGTTAAATGAGCATACTATTCATTTAATTATTTTAGATATTATGATGCCGCGCTTAGATGGAATTGCTACTACTTTTAAAATCAGAGAAAAAGAAAACATTCCTATTATTATTTTAAGTGCTAAAAGCGAAGATATGGACAAAATTCATGGGCTTCAGGTGGGGGCAGATGACTATATGACCAAGCCCTTTAATCCTTTAGAGTTAGTAGCTCGTGTGAAATCACAACTGCGTAGGTATGTATCCCTTGGAACTTATGAAGGAAAAGAAAAAATTATTAACTTAAATGGTCTTACCTTAGATCAATCGGCCAAAGAAGTAACGGTACATGGGGAAATAATTAAACTAACTCCGACAGAATACAAGATAATCGAGCTATTAATGACTAATGCAGGAAGGGTCTTTTCAATTACCCAAATTTATGAACAGGTCTGGCAAGAGCCTGGTTATAATGTGGAAAATACCGTAGCCGTGCATATTAGAAAGATTCGCGAGAAAATTGAAATTGATCCAAAAAATCCAAGACACTTAAAGGTGGTGTGGGGAATTGGTTACAAAATTGAAAAGTAAATTACCCTTAATTGCAGTTCTTTTATTATTTACCTTTGGTCTAAATGGTTTATTCTTTTTAACATCCTCCAATCATCAATATTTTAAAGATAATTATTTTGAAACAAGGGAGTTTGCAGGCACTTATGAGGAATTTATCAATCAATTAAGTGTGTATGAATTAAACTATCAGCCTCCAGAAGAAATAAAAAAGGAAATTAAAGTGACGAGCGCAGAAATTGAGGAACATCGCTTTCGTTATGGCGATTTAGGGACGCAAGTTCAGGATCTTAAGTCTCAATATGAAGATAAAATAAGAGAGGCCACGGACAATAATAATCCTGAACTAGTAAAGATTTATACGACAGAACGAGATGCCAAGATAAAGGATATTACCCAAAACTTCACAGATGATGAGCATGTTAGGGTAAAGGTTATTGGAGAAAAAGAAGAAAAGATAGATAAATATTATCAAGAATTAGATCAGAGAAGGGCAGAATTTAATAGTAGCAAGGAAGGTTTTACGTATTATTTAACAGATACAGCAACGGGCGAAGTTTATACTAATCTTCCCCAAAAGGAGATCAAAGAAGTAAATAATATTTTAAGCCAGGAAAATACTATATTTGTGAAAAACTATGTTAAAACAGGAGAAAATGTTTTAGTGGCAAAGGCAGACCATAGATTTGAATATAGTGACTTAATTAATGAATTAAAGAATCCTATGAATAAAAGATTTAGTGGAAAGATTGCTGTAATGAAAGCTAGTGCAGAAAACAATAGCCTCGTGGCTAATTATAAAAATTATCAAAAGACACAGTATTTTGCCTATTTATTATTAGCTTGTGCTTTACTAGCCTTAGTGAGTAGTATCTATCTAACTCGTAAATTAAAGATTATCGAAAATAGTAACAATGGACTAGAAAATCTTAGAACTACCTACGAGCGTTTGCCCCTTGATGTAAGGGTAGTTAGCTTTATCGTCACAGGAATTATAGCCTTAGGGTACTTAAAACAAGATTATTTCTTCTACTACTATAATTATATTTGGGAATTTATACGAGTAACCATTTTTTATCTCATTCAGGCTGGTTTTTTTGTAGGGGCAACCCTGGTCCAAGGTAAGTTATTATGGGATAAATTAAATGATTATGCCAGTTTAGAAGATGAATGGCAAGGGAGTTTAACTTTAAAAACTTATCAAGCTGTAAAGGAAGCCTTTTTAATTAGAAGTATCGGTTTTCGAGTTATCATAATTTTAACTATAGTATTTGCTCTAGGAGTAGGGGCGATAGCTGTGCTCATGGAGCCAGAGATGATTATCATCTATTTACCTTTTTTAGTAATAGTGGGTTTACCAATGTTCATTATAATTTTTAAGCGCACAGGTTACTTTAATAAAATTCTTATTAATACAGAGGAGTTAGTAAAAGGTAATTTAGAACCAGATATCGAGGTAAAAGGAAAATCAGAATTGGCTACTTTAGCAAATAATATTAATACTTTAAAATTCGGGGTTAAAGTATCTAAAAGAGAACAAGTGAAAAGTGAACGCTTAAAGACAGAATTAATTACCAATGTCAGCCATGATTTGCGCACTCCGCTAACTTCGATTATTAATTATACAGAATTATTAAAAGATGAAAATTTAGCTGAGGAAGAAAAAAAGGCGTATGTCGAAATAATTGATCGCAAGTCGCAAAGATTAAAAGTTTTAATTGATGATTTATTTGAAGCCTCTAAAATGGCCAGTGGAAATATTGACTTAAACAAGGAAAAGGTGGATTTAGTGCAATTACTTCAGCAATCTTTAGCTGAGCATAATGAAGCAATTGGTAAATCAAGCTTAAACTTTAAAGTTAAAATGCCGGAAGTTCCATTGTATGCCCAGGTAGATGGACAAAAGTTATGGCGTGTTTTTGATAATCTAATTACTAACATTTTAAAATATGCCCTGGAAAATACGAGAGTCTATATTACCTTAGAAAATATCCATAACAAAGTGATTATTTCCTTTAAAAACATTACAAAATACGAGTTAAGTGAAAATATAGATGAATTATTCGAAAGATTTAAAAGAGGGGATAGCTCTAGAAATACTGAAGGATCAGGCTTAGGTTTAGCCATTAGTAAATCTATCTTAGAACTTCATGAGGGCAATCTAGATATTGAAGTAGATGGAGATTTATTTAAAATTACCCTTACCCTGGATCCTACTTTAAACTAAATTACTAGTATAGTCATTTCCTGATACTCAATATTTATGCACTAATTTGCACTTTAAAATACTAAATCACTTACACACGTATAAAAAGGTTTCTTGTTCGTTATGTGAATAAGGAACCTTTTTTGGGGTAAATTAAAATACAAATCAGATAATTTCAAGAAAAAGTTTAAAGTATAGAATAAAAAAATATTATCTTAGTCATAAAGCCTTTCTTTTGAATTTCTTTAATAGTAAGATTAAAGAAGAATGTTTTTTTAAAAAGCCAGTATGGTTTAAATAATGATATTTTAAAGGATGGGGGGCTTTTATGAATTTATTATTTATAGCAGGAGTTATTCTGCTTCTTTGCGCACTTTCAAGTAAAGTGTTGTATCGCTATGGAATTCCAACTCTGATTGCCTTTTTAGCAATTGGAATGATTATGGGATCAGAGGGTATAGGGGGCATTCAATTTGATAACATTGAACTTACCCAATTTGTCTGTAACATTGGTTTAATTTACATCATGTTTTCTGGAGGGTTCGGAACCAGCTGGAAGACAGCAAAGCCAGTAGCTCGTGCAGCAGGAGTCCTTGCTACACTAGGGGTTGTACTTACTGCTTTTTTAATAGGAATTTTTGCGCATTTTGCTCTTAAGCTTTCTTTTTTAGAAGGAATGCTCCTCGGTTCCATTATCTCTTCGACAGATGCTGCGTCGGTTTTTTCAATTTTGCGTTCCAAAAGTCTAAACCTTAAAAATGGTTTAGCACCTTTATTAGAAATGGAAAGTGGCTCAAATGACCCGATGGCTTATATGCTAACTACTATTTTTATCGGTTTAATTGTGGGGCAAGGAAATAATATTTTCCTAATGCTAATTACCCAAATTGTTGTGGGTGCCTTGGTTGGAGTTATTGTGGCCAAATCAGCAGTATGGTTAATAAATAATATAAATTTAGATATTGATAGCCTGTATTCGATTATTGTGATTGCTGTGGCAATTCTATCTTTCTCGGGTGCTAGTCTTCTTTCCGGTAATGGATTTTTAGCGGTATATATTACAGGATTAATCATGGGGAATAAAAAATTAGTACATAAGGTAAGCTTAGTGCGTTACTTTGATGGTATTTCATGGTTAATGCAAATTTTACTGTTTTTCACCTTAGGTCTTTTAGTTTCGCCTTCTGCCGTGATAAATGTAATGGTACCAGGCATTGCAACTGCTATCTTCATCATTTTCATTGCTCGTCCGATAGCAATGTTAGGAATTTTATATTTTTGTAAAACACCCATTAAAGATCAATTACTCGTTTCTTGGGTCGGTTTTAGAGGAGCAGCATCGATAGTTTTTGCCACCTATCCTTTAAACGCTGGAATTGGGGTAGCGGATTATATTTTTAATATTGTATTTTTTGTGGCCTTAGTATCCGTCCTAGTACAAGGAACTTTATTAGTGCCCATCGCTAAAAAGCTCGATTTACTAAGTGAAGATGAAACAGTTCTCAAAACTTTTACGGATTATTCGGGAGAAATTCATGCGGAATTACTTGAAATTAATATTCCTGAAAAAAGCTCAATGGTTAATAAGAAAATTATGGATTTAGATATACCCATAGAGATTTTAATTGTCATGATTAAAAGAGAAGGTAAAATTATTACCCCTAAAGGTAATACCGTAATTAAATCAGGTGATACTGTAATGTTAGCTGGAAAGAATAAAGAACAATTATTTGCAATAGATACAAAATTTAATCAGATTCATAGTTTTGCCTAGATTAAAATATAAAAAAAGAGGCATTATATAAAAGGTTATTGATTTTTTTTAGATAATTATAACATTAAGAACAAGAGTAAATTACTTCAATGTAATGAGAATAAAGGAGGAGTAAAGATGATTTCCAGTAAATTATTAGATGCTTTAAACGAACAAGTAAAATTTGAGTTAGATTCGGGTCATTTATATGTAGCTATGGCAGCTTATCTAGCTGATGAAGGATTAGATGGTTTTTCTCACTTTTTCATCGTGCAAGAGCAGGAAGAAAGATTTCATGCTATGAAGTTTTTCCGTTTTATCAATGAAATGGATGGTAAAGTGGTTATCAAAGGCTTAGAAAATCCAGATAATGAATATGAATCTGTCTTAGATGTGTTTGAAAAGGCCTTAAACCATGAAAAAGAAGTTACAAAGAGAATTTATAATTTAATGGATTTAGCCATTGAAGAAAAAGAACATACCACCATTAACTTCTTAAAGTGGTTTATTGATGAGCAATTAGAAGAAGAAAATACCATGAAAGATATAATTAAAAAATTAAAATTCAATCAAGGCGATACCAGAGCTATCTTTATGCTTGATACAGAAATGGCTCAAAGAGTATTCACTCCTCCGGTAAACGAAGGATAAAAGATAAAAAACCGCTAGTGTTAGCGGTTTTTTACTTATAACTTAAATTTCTCTAATGGTTTTGGTTATTTTGCCAATACAATTTGATTTATGACTTAGTTTAATAATTTGCTTTTTCGTCGTAATATATGATATTCACATAAAATATAGAAGTGAAAAGAAAAACCTCCTCTGTAAGAACATTTTTAATTGTTCCACAAAGAAGGTTAAATTTACTATAAGATGAATTTAATTTTAATAGGAATCTGCTTAAAATAAAAAACTTTATTAAAATAAGCAATATCACGAATTAATTTTAAAATTGAAATTTATTGTTCTGCTTTTAATATTCTTTCCATATCATCAAATAATTTATCTACCGAATTGTCGGGCCTTTTCGTTATTAAACTTACTATGATTACTGCAAGATAAGAGAGGAAAACGCCTGGGATCATTTCATATAAAAATGCTGATAATCCACTAGCAATCCAGATAATAACGGTTAAGCCGCCGACAACCATCCCAGCGAGTGCGCCCCATTTAGTCATTCTCTTCCAATAAAGGCTTAACAGGAGTGCTGGTCCAAATGCTGAACCAAAACCAGCCCATGCTTGTCCTACAATATCCAGGATAGTTTTATTAGGTAAATATGCAAAAATAGTAGCTACTGCAGCCACAATTAAAACAGATAATCTACCCATAAATACCTGCTCTTTATCTGTAGCATCCTTCTTGAAAAAGGTTACAAAAAAATCTTTCGTAATTGAACTAGAAGAAACTAAAAGTTGCGAAGAAATTGTACTCATAATAGCAGCTAGCACAGCAGCTAAGATAATTCCCGTAATGAAAGGATGAAATAAAATATCACCTAATTGTAAAAATACTGTTTCTGGATCTTGTAAAGGTGTACCTTTTTCATTAAAGTAAACTAAACCTGTTAAACCACTGGCAACTGCTCCTAAGAGTCCAATAGCCATCCAACTAATTCCTATCCTACGAGCTGACTTTATTTCCTTAACAGATTTTATGGCCATAAAACGTACTATTATATGTGGCTGTCCAAAATAACCAAAACCCCACGCTAAAAAGCCAAGAATTGTCGCAAGGCTCGTCCCTCTAAAAATATCAAATAAAGCAGGATCTATCGCTTGTACTTTACTAATAAAAGTACCAGGAGTAACTCCAATATTAGAGAAGGCAACGATAGGTACAGCAACTAAAGTAATAAACATTAATGTTCCTTGGAAAAAGTCCGTTAAACTTACAGCTAAAAATCCTCCAAAGTATGTATAACAGATTACAACAGATAAAGTAATAATGACCCCAGTCGTATAAGATAAACCAAAGATATTATCAAAAAGTTTACCACCAGCGACAATTCCGGAAGAAACATATAAAACAAAGAAAACTAAAATAATAACGCCCGACATCAGTCGAAGAGCTTTGGTCTTATCTTCAAAGCGATTTTCTAAATAATCAGGAATGGTTAAAGAATCATTCGCAATTTCTGTATATACCCTAAATCTTGGTGCTAATAAAAGATAGTTAAAATATGCCCCCACAGTTAATCCAATCGCAAGCCAGAGACTAGAAATACCAGTTGCATAAACAGCTCCGGGTAGACCCATCAACATCCAACCGCTCATATCACTAGCCCCTGCAGATAAAGCAGTTACCAAAGGACCAAGGCCCCTGCCTCCTAATAAATAGTCAGAAATATTAGTAGTTCTTTTGTAAGAATAATACCCTATTGCTAGTAAAATACTCATATATACTAAAATAGCAATAAAATTATAATACTCCATATCATTTCTCCTCTCTTCAGTATATAACCTTAAAATAAACTAAAAATCACCATGATTATATTACCATATTAGATTAAACTCGACAATTAAAATGATTTAGTAAAATGTTAATGTGGTAAAGGATAATTTTTTATCATAAGTGAAGCAATAGCGAGTTCAAAGTCTTCCTATAATTGCCGTAGCTACTTTCTTTAACATTGATTGAGCGTGCGTAGCGTTGATAAAAAATTATCCTTATTAATTGGGTATAATAAATTGTATTACGTATACACTAAATTTTTTAGTGTAATTAAAAAAACATTATTATATAATAAAGTATAGATTCGGAAATTAACGAAAGAGAGGACGATATTAATGCAATTAACGTATAAGGGTAAAACAAAAGACGTATATTCTTTAGAAGATGGCAATTATTTATTAAGATTTAAAGATGATGTGACTGGTGAAAATGGTGTATTTGATCCAGGTGCAAATACCGTAGGTTTAACGATTGAAGGTGTAGGTAGGGCAGGACTTAGCTTAACTAAATTTTTCTTTGAAAAATTAAATGCTGAGGGGATACCGACTCATTATGTCGACGCTGATATTGAAAATGCTACTATGACTGTAAAACCTGCTGAACTTTTCGGTAATGGTTTAGAAGTAATTTGTCGTTACCGTGCAGTAGGAAGTTTTTTAAAACGTTATGGTATGTATGCAAAAGAAGGACAAGCATTAGATGCCTTTGTTGAAGTTACTCTTAAAGATGATGCTAAAGGTGATCCACCAATTAACGAAGATGCTCTTGATATGTTAGGTGTTTTAACTAAAGAAGAATATAAGGAATTAAAAGAACTTACCCAAAAAATTGGGGGAGTAGTTAAAGAAGAATTAGCTAAAAAAGATATTGACTTATATGATATTAAATTTGAATTTGGTCGCATCGGAGAAAACAAGCATATAGCTCTGATTGACGAAATCTCAGGTGGTAATATGAGAGCCTACAAAAACGGTGAATATATCGAGCCTTTACAATTAGAAAAATTAATGCTTTCAAAGTAATTTTTTAGACCGCTGTGTAAACAGTGGTCTTTTTCACACATCAAAAAAACAGGAAAAACTATATTAATATAGAAAAATGATATAATAGAATAAAGTAATATTTAAAGGAAAGTATTACTTAAACGAATCTATTATTTAAATGAAAGGATGATTAAAATGAGTAGTAAAAAAATGAGCATTAAGGTTTGTGATATACCTAGTTGTCATAACGTGCCTAATAATACATTGCGTATAGCTATTAAAGAAGCTATCAAAGAATATAACCTTGAAGACAAATTGGAATATGTAAAAAATGGTTGTACAGGTCATTGTACTCCTTTTGTTTTTATTGAAGATGGAGATGATAGATATCTTTATGCTGATCTTACCCCGGAAAAGGTAAAAAGAATCATTAAAGAGCATGTATTAGAAGGAAAACCAGTAGCAGAATTAGGTGGTAAATTTTAACATGACTAAGAAAGAAGGATTGTAATGAGAACTTCGGTAAAAAGAGTAGCAGCGATACATGACTTATCAGGGTTTGGCAGATCATCCCTTTCCCTAGTAATTCCTATTTTATCGATAATGGGAGTTCAAGCCTGTGCTGTGCCGACAGCAATCTTATCAACGCATACAGGTGATTTTGAAGGATATAGTTTTCATGACTTTACAGATCACTTAGAAGGGTATATTAATCACTGGCATCAATTAGGGATTGATTTTGATTGTATTTACAGTGGGTTTTTAGGTTCGCCGCGCCAAATAGATATTATTTCTAAAATGATTGATGATTTTTCAGGTGATAATACTTTAATAGTAGTAGATCCTGTTATGGGGGATGGGGGTGAGCTTTATTCAACGATGTGCTCTCAGATGGTTGCTAAAATGAAAACTTTAATTGAAAAAGCAGATATTATTACCCCTAATATAACAGAAGCAGCATATTTATTAGGCGAAAAATACGAAGAAGATTTATCTGAAGCACAAATAAAGGATTGGCTAATACGTTTAGCTGATATGGGTCCAAGTACAGTTATTATAACGAGTATTCCAGATACTCAGAATGATAAGAATATTTGTACAGTAGCATATGATAAGAAGATGAAACGTTTTTGGAAGGTGAGTACCTACCGTATTCCAGCTCACTTTCCAGGCACAGGGGATACTTTTACAAGTGTAATTGTAGGTAGTATTTTGCAAGGGGATAATTTACCGATGGCTTTAGATAGAGGAGTGCAATTTGTTGCTGAGGCTATGAGAGTAAGTTATGGCTATGATTATCCCAAAAGGGAAGGAATTTTGATTGAAAAGGTACTAGGAAATTTAAAAATGCCGTTTTTAGTTAGCGGTTATGAAGAACTATGAGAAAATAAAAACAGGTTTTTAGTTTAAATTGTCGAATATTCTATCTCAGTATGGTACATTTGTGACATAAATAAATTTTAAATATAAGGATGAGCTGCATATGCAAAATATTTTACTTTACTTTCTTCAATCCTTGCCAGAATGTATCGGATTAATTTCTTTTAGTTTAGTCTTAGCCCAGGTTCCTTTAAAATGGGATAGAATATTTATTTTTGGGTTATTTTTAGCAATCTTTACCTATGTAATTAAAATACTACCAATAGCTGCGGGAATACATCTTTTAAGTGCTATATTTTTAATTTTTATATTTATTAATCTACAAACTCATGTTTCGGCCCCGAAGAGTTTTATTGTTAGCTTTGGTAGTATAGTAGTTTTAGCCCTTTTAGAGTATGTATTTCATGAAGGAATTAGCTTAATTACTAGATTAAGTATGGAAGAATTAATGCATAATCAAACTATCTGGGCTTTAATTGGATTTTTCCAATCCTTATTGTTTATTAGTCTTGCCATCTTAATTAGCAAGGTAAGAAAACCAGATGAAGGGGCATGGAAAAGATGAGTTATCTTCCATTTAGTAAAAGAGTTGCTAGAAGTTTAGCAAGTGCAAATAATCTCTCTGCTGAGCAGGAAGAAATTATTACCTATGGCTTGGAATTATTAGTTTTAAACTTACTTAATTTAATTGCTACTTTACTAGTGGGCTTCATGTTAGGTGTTTTTTCAGAAACTATCTTTTGTGCTTTAACTGTAATGGTTTTTAGGCAAGTAGCAGGGGGGGCTCATTCCAATTCTCCCTGGAGATGCTTGTTAGTCACAGCTAGTGTGATCCCTATTTTATCTTTAGCGGGTAAATTTTTAGCTACGGAGGGACAAGCATTTATAAATATTCTATCTATTATGACAATTGTGATAGGTTTTTTAGTTATTATTAAATATGCACCTAGTGATACACCAGAAGCTCCTTGTTTATCACCTGCTAGAAAACGCAAAATGAAAAATTTATCTATTTTTGCGATACTAACCTTCTCGCTAATTATTGGAATATTAAGCTATCCGTCCTTTACTTTTCTAGTAAATATTAAAGTAAGTATAGTCCTAGCAATGGTTTGGATTAGTTTTATTCTAACTCCTATTGGATATTCTTTCATGTCTCATGTTGACATGATACATATTAAAAGGTGAAAAGGAGGGAATGTTATGAAAAATTTATTTTATCGTTTTTCTGGAGTAGCAATCGCAGCTTTATTCGTAGTAGCTAAATTTGGAGCATCAACCATGTGTATGTTTGGACACTATCAACCAGAAACTCCAAAGTCTTTACAAAAGTAACTTTAAGGGGTGGTTTTTTCCACCCTTTTTTTCTTAAGATTGGAGGTGAAACTCTTGTATATCAAAGATAATGATACCCAAAGAAAAAAAGAAATATATGAACATATAACTATGGTTAACATTTTTTCACTATTTATTGTAATGGCTACCCTCATCTTAGGAGGGGATTTTTTTCAAGAAGAATTATATACCAGTATAGATATAAAAGTAATATTTTTCTTAATGATAAGTTTAATCAGTTTTACACTTATTCTTGCTTATTTATCTAAAAATCGTTCTACGCAAAAGAAGAAATTCATCACAAAATATGATGTTTTTTATATTCTGTTATTCACCCTAGGGGCTGTGTTCGCTTTATTGTTAGTGGGAGATAAATTTTATTTTGCTGAGGTTATTTTATTATTGCCAATTATTATCGCTGCTTCTATTTGGGGCAAAAGATGTGGCTTACTAATGGCAACAATGTGCACTTTTATTTTATTTATAAATTATTTTACGGAAAATACGCTGGGCCATTTTTGGCAGGGTATTGGAAAAAATCTGATTTTCATTAGCATTATGTATATTGTCGGTTGGTTTATTGGCGCAATTGCTGATTTAGAAGGTAATTACCGCCGTTCATTAACCATCCTAGCCCATACAGATTCCTTAACAGGTTTATATAATCATAGGTATTTTCAAGATAAATTAGCCGAATATAGTGAAACAGCAACCAAGGAAAGTCCACTATCCTTAGTGTTAATCGATATTGATAATTTTAAACATTATAATGATAGTTTTGGACATATTGCTGGTGATGATGTGATCAAGAAAGTAGCTAATGTCTTAAAAACGACCCTAAATGACCAGGGTTTTGTAGCAAGGTATGGGGGCGAAGAGTTTGTGGTAGTTTTACCTAATTGTTCTAGTGAACAAGCAGCTCTAGTGGCGGAAGAAATGAGATATAGAGTTAGCAAATGTAAATTTATGGGACATAGGTATCAATTAGAAGAACGAATAACTATTTCTAGTGGAATTTCTAGTTATCCTAGTCACGCTAAAGATATCAAAGAATTACTTAAATATGCTGACCAGGCTTTATATCGGGCAAAAAGCATGGAAAAGAATAAAGTAGAAATATATTTTTCTATTTTTGACAATTTAGAACTAGGTGAAAATGAGCAGGATGTCTTAAACACTATTTATACCTTGATTTCTGTGATTAATGCTAAAGATAGATATACTTATGGTCATTCAGAAAGGGTAAAAGATATCTCGATGAAATTGGCCAAAACAATTAATTTAAAAGCACAAGACCTGAAAATTTTAGCGCAAGCAGCTGCTCTTCATGATATCGGAAAAATTGAAGTAAGCCGTGGTGTTTTAAATAAAGTAGATAAACTAACAGATGAGGAATTTATCAAAATTAAAAATCATGCTGTCTGGGGTAGTGAAATAGTCAAGGAGATTGAACCACTAAGACCTGCATCTGACATTATTTTATATCATCATGAAAACTATGATGGCACAGGATACCCGGAGGGTTTAAAAGGTGAGCAAATTCCAATACTAGCCAGGATCATTCGTATAGTTGATAGCTTTGATGCGATGGTGTCCAATAGACCCTATAAAAATACCATGTCAAAGTTAGAAGCTTTAGCTGAATTAAAAAGGTGTTCTGGAACAATGTTCGATCCTGTTTTAGTAGAAGATTTTATTAATATGATTAGAGAAGAAAAAATAAAAAAATATAATATTTAAAATTTTGTCATAACCGTGGAACATTAAACCTCCTTTTTCGATATTATGAAAGTATAGGGAAAAATATTTTCCCTTTAAAATAAATTAATGGAGGATGATGAATTTATGTGGCCTGAAGGCAAGCAAGCAGAATCACAGGTAGAAGTTAGCGCGATAGAGTCTAATGGTGTAGTAGTTCAGCAAAGTGATGATAGACGTCTAAACTATCCGGTTAGGCAAGGATGTGCTGATGTTACTGGTGGCACGCAAAGTGATTGTATTAATACGCCAGTAGATATAGTGGCAATCGATACGGGTGTAGTAGCAAAAATACCAGTAGTGCTGAGTGAGTTTACCGTGCAAGTAAATGCTTCTTCTCTAATTACATTACCTGAAAATGCCTTAGAGATTAAGAACATTAAGAAGAAACTTAAAATTACCCAGTGTATTCTTTTACAAGACACTAATATGCTATTTATTAAAGGATATGTGCGTAAAAATATAGATTATTCTACTCGTAATTGTGCTAATAATGCTGCCGTGTGTGGAAATCTTCGTCACTGTACAGTTGATGTACCATTTTCTTGTACCACTCCTGTAACTTTTAATGGTATCGCTCCAGCGCCATTAATTAATGGTACCTCAAATGAGTTCCAGTTTATGAGAAAAGAAGATTTAAATGATGATCCTAGTTTTGCAGAAAAAGATGAATTATTATCTGGCGACTTTTCCGAATATAATCAAAGTAGTACTGAGTTTTATAATGAAAGACCATATTGCGAATTAATTAGTAGTAGAATCGTGGAATATGATGAATATATTAATTGGACCAGGCCTACATGTGGTAAGTATCCTTTCGAAGAAAGAGAATTTAATAAAATCGAAGAAAAAATGGTGATTTTCTTAACGTTAAAATTATTACAAAAAAGGCAAGTAGTAGTTCCAGCAACACTAGGCTAAATATAAAATAATAGAATATGAAATTTAGAGAGGTAGCTTTTAAAGCTATCTCTTTTTTTAGCGAAAAATGAATAAATCATACTTAACTAACCAATAATGGTAGTAAATAGATATTTGAAAATTTTACGCAGAGGATTGGATAGAGAATGTTTGAAAAAATTAAAAATAAGATTTTCGATAAAGAAAAAGAGGTCGTAAAAGATAATTTTAAAAAAGACCCTCAAGAATATTATTTAACTACCTCATTAGCAGACAATATCCAAATCTTTAAAGAAATTTTCGCCAAGGATGATACCGTAAATTTTAGATCGATCGAAAATGGTAGTGGATCCGTGAAATGTTGTCTTATTTATATTGATGGTATGGTGCAAGATAAAATTATCAATACTGATATAATGCGTCCCATCATGAAATGTGATATTCAAAATGATATTATAACGAACCTAGAAAATAAAATTATAAATTCAGGTGATATAAAAAGAGTAAGTGATATTTCTGAAATGATTGCGCCCTTTTTATATGGAAAATCCATTTTATTAATCGAAGGATATGCTGAAGGTCTAGTTATTGGCACCATAGGCTGGGAGCATAGAAGTATATCAGAGCCAGTTTCAGAAAATGTAGTAAAGGGTCCAAGAGAAGGTTTTACTGAATCTATGAATGTAAATTTGACCTTAATTAGAAGAAAGATCTTAAATCCTGACTTAAAGATTGAATATAAAGAGATCGGTACACAAACTAAGACTAAAGTTAGTATTGTCTATATTGATGATATCGCAAATCCTAAAATAGTAGAGGAAGTACATAAAAGATTAGACGAGATTGATATAGATGGAATATTAGGTAGTAATTATATTGATGAATTAATTAAGGATGCCCCATATTCTCCCTTTGATACTATTGGTAGTACGGAAAGACCTGATGTGGTTGCAGGTGAGTTATTAGAAGGAAGAATTGCTATAGTAGTTGATGGAGTAAGCTATGTACTCACATTACCATTTATCTTTGTCCAATATCTTCAGACTAATGAAGATTATTATGTTAGTTATTATTACGGTACCTTTAATAGACTATTAAGATTATTAGCCTTTTTTATCACCACGAGTGTTCCTGCAATTTATGTTGCCTTAATTACCTATCATCAAGAGTTAATACCTACTCCTCTAGTAGTTAGTATCACAGCAGCAAATGAAGGAACACCTTTTCCGAGTTTTTTTGAATGTACACTTTTGTTATTAGTCTTTGAAATTTTGCGAGAAGGTGGGGTTCGGATTCCAACACCTGTAGGACCCGCTATCAGTATTGTGGGGGCCTTAGTACTTGGGGAGGCTGCTGTAAGTGCGAGATTTTTTAGTGCACCCATGGTAATTATCGTTGCTATTTCAGGTATTACAGGACTTATGTTACCTAAGATGTTAAGTCCATTGATATATACCAGAACTATTCTTTTAATTTTAGCAGGATTTTTAGGCTTGTATGGATATATGTTTGGAATTATTGGATTATTTATTCATCTTGCATCCATTAGATCCTTTGGCATACCATATTTACTACATTTAGGTTCTCTTAAAGGTCAAGACTTACAGGATACGGCTATTAGAGCCCCTTGGTGGTATATGAAGCTTAGACCAAAATTAATTGCTAAAAGAAATCAAGTAAGACAAGGTGCGCAGCAAAAGGCACAGAAAGGTAGATAATTATGAACAAAAAAATATTAATATCTATCTTAATTTTAAGCTTAACTTTCGTGTTAGTAGGCTGTTGGGATTACTCTGAATTAGATGAAAAAGCAATTGTTTCAGGTGCAGCTATCGATAAAGTTGGAGATGAATATGAAGTGACAATTGAATTTATTTCTACTGAAGGAAGTGGACAGGGATTTGAACTAACTCCGATTACCTATACTTCTCGAGGCATTACTTTTTTCGATGCTGTCAGGAATTTGATTTCTAAAGTAGGAATGAGGCTCTATTGGGCTCATGCTAAGATCATTGTAATTAGTGAAGAAATTGCCAGGGAAGGACTAGTGCCAATTTTAGATTTCATTAGCAGGGACCCTGAGTTAAGACCTGATATTCATTTAATTGTTTCAAGGGAAAAAACGGCTCGAGAAATTTTAATGGGTGAAGATAAAGGTCATGGGACTTTATCCTTTCATATGCGAGATATGTTAAAGGCACAAAAAAGTTTAGCCAAAATACCTAAAGCAGAAATGTGGAGATACAATCATGATTTAGGTTTTGATGGACTAAGCCCAATTTTACCTACTGTTCATGTGGTGAAAAGTAAAGCGCAAGTGGTTCCTGATTTATATGGAACCGCACTTTTTAAAAGGGACAAAATGGTAGGCTGGATAGATGGTAATCAAACTAAATTTTTACTTTTAATTCGAGATGAGTTAGAAGGTGGGTTACTTAATATTATAGGTATAGGTGAAAAGAATAATGCCGTAACTTTAGAAATCATTAGTTCTAAAACAAAACAAAAGCCTATTATACAGGATGGAGAATTAAGAATGACGGTAGAGGCTAAGATTGAAACAGGGATAGCAGAATTAGATAGCACAACTAATTTCATAGATAAAGAAGGCAGAAAAATGGTCAAACAACAGGCAGAAAAGTTAGTAAAAAAGGAAATGGAGAATTTAATCAAAGATATGCAACAAGATCATCAAACTGATGTCTTTAAATTTTCCTGTAATGTCCAAAGATATTTACCAGATACTTGGAAAGAAGTAAAAGGTAATTGGAGTGAAGTTTTTTGTAGTTTACCTGTCGAGGTCGAGGTAAAAGTAGAGATAAAAGGTAGTGCCTTAACCTCTAAACCTATTAAGGTGAGTGATTAGCATGGTTATTTTAATTATCTTAGCATATCTAATAATTGGTGTTTTAGAAATTTATCCTTTAATAGAACAAAAAAAGAAAAAAGAATTAATCGCTTATTCTTTAACTTTTTCGATCGCCTTTGTTATGAGTTTACTATTAAGTTTAGGAGTAGAAATTCCTAGCCCTGTTTATCCGATTGAAAATGCAGTAAAGGCTATTATGGGTCAGTAGTTAGTTTGGAGGAATAAATATGCTCAAAGAGGTTATTTCTGATCGGCAAGGGATTTCGATGATAATTCTATTTTTAGTAGGGTCCACTTCTATCTTTGGGGTAGGAATGATATCGCAAAAGGATATGTGGCTAGGAATTATTATGGCTTTAATTATGGTCTTGCCCTTAATTTTTATTTATATTCGTTTACATAATTTATTTCCCGATCAGGATTATTATGATATTTTAGAAATTTGTTTAGGTAAAGTATTAAGTAAGATAATTTTCTTCATTAAGTTTTTATGGATTGCCTATTTTACTGCTGATATTTTTGATACCTATGGGCAATTTATCAAGACCGTAAATTTACCTAATACCCCTCAAATAATACCTATACTTGCCATGGGCTTACTATCTATTTGGGTATTAAAAGAAGGTATTGAAGTCCTTGGGAGATGGTCGGAATTCTTTGTGTATTTTCCCTTTGGTTTACTGATATTTATGGTTATTTTATTAATTCCCCAAATAGAGATAACAAATGTAACTCCTGTTTTACAAGATGGCATTAGGCCTATTTTAAAAGGGGGATTTCAGACCTTTACCTTTCCTTTTAGTCAAATTGTAGTTTTTACGGCAGCTTTTCAGTACTTTAGGGATAAAAGGTCACCACGAAAGATTTATTTGTCAGGTTTTTTCATTTCCTTTATTTATATTTTTCTTATTGCTACCGTAAGCTTAGCGGTTTTAGGGCCAGATTCCATGGAGAGAATGTATTTTCCTATTTATAGTGCAGCAGCTAGAATCAGTGTGGGAGAATTATTACAAAGGCTTGAGATTATCGTAGCAACTTCTTTTATTTTAGGAGGTTTTGTAAAAGTATCGATTTTGCTTTTATGCACTACTAAGGCCTTCACTAAATTATTTGGCTTTACAGAGTATCGTTTTATTGTCGTTCCAATCGCATTAATTATTCTTAATTTATCCTATTTTGCTTATGATAGTATCATGCATTATTTTGAATTTAACTATGAGATTTGGCCAACTTTGTTATTTCCTTTTACTGTTATAATTCCCATACTTACTTGGATAATTGCAGAAATAAAGCACAGGGGTAAAAGGGGCAAAGGAAGTAAAAAGCGAACCTTAATTAACTAATATTTGAGGATGATAAATATGAAATTAACGCGAGAATTTTATAGTAGGGATACCTTAACAGTGGCTAAGGAGCTACTAGGAAAACATCTTATTCATAAGGTAGAGGGGGTAGAAAGGATAGGAGAAATAGTTGAAGTAGAGGCCTATGGGGGGATTATTGATAAAGCAGCACACTCTTATCAAGGAAAAAGAACCAAGAGAACCGAAGTAATGTTTGGAGAGGCTGGGCATGCCTATGTTTATTTAATTTATGGAATGTATCATTGCTTAAACATCGTTACTAGTACAATCGATAATCCAGAAGCAATTTTAATTAGAGCCTTAAAACCTATTAGTGGCATACCTCAAATTTCCCAGGACCGTTATGGAAAAATAGATTCAGACTTAACTAAAAGACAATATCTAAATTTACTAAACGGCCCTGGAAAACTAAGTAAAGGTATGGCTATAACTAAAGAGCATAATGGAATAGATTTATGTGCGGATACTTTATACCTAGTAGACCCCGGTCAGACTAAGGAGAAAATAGTAACATCTCCAAGGATCAATATCGACTACGCTGAAGAAGCCATCGATTATCCTTGGAGATATTACTTTGCAGATAATCCGTACATATCTAAAAAATAAATTATTAATCATCATCTCGTAAAATATTCACATTTTTACCATCCATGACTTTATTCATATTTCTTACGGCACACATTTTTCCACACATAGTACAAGTATGCTTATCTTCAGGCATGGATTCTTTACGATATTTTCTAGGTTTTTCCTCATCTAGGGCTAGCTCGAACATTTTTTCCCAATCAAGGTCACGGCGAGCTTGGCTCATTTCATGATCCCACTCAATTGCTCCTGGAACTCCTTTAGCAATATCAGCTGCATGAGCGGCAATACGACTAGCAATGATTCCTTCTTTCATATCATCTAAAGTAGGAAGTCTTAAATGCTCGGCAGGTGTAACATAGCATAAGAAGTCTGCCCCATTAGCTGCTGCAATAGCACCACCAATAGCACTTGTAATATGATCATATCCTGGTGCTACATCTGTCACGATTGGCCCAAGAACATAAAAAGGAGCACCATGGCATAATTTTTTCTCAATTAACATATTAGCCGCAATTTCATTTAAAGGAACATGGCCTGGTCCTTCAATCATGACCTGTACATTCTTTTCCCAGGCTCTTAAAGTAAGTTCTCCAAGGGTCATTAATTCCTTGATTTGACTAGGGTCAGTAGAATCCTTTAAACTACCTGGACGGCAAGCATCCCCTAGACTTAAAGTAACATCATACTTTTCACAAATTTCTAAAAGTTCATCATAATATTCATAAAATGGATTTTCTTGATTATTTAATTCCATCCACGCATATAGTAAAGACCCACCCCTGGAAACAAAGTTCATTAATCTAGGATTTCTTTTAAATACAGCAGCAGTTTCACGGTTAATTCCTGCATGAATGGTCATAAAATCCACGCCATCCCTAGCATGTTTTTCTACAACTTTTAAAAATTCATCCTTTGTAATATCTTTTAACTCTTTATCATAAAAGCCAACTGCATCATAAATTGGGACAGTACCTATCATTGCAGGTGAAATTTCTACTACTCTTTTTCTGAATTCTTCAGTTTTTCCAAAACAACTTAAATCCATTATAGCTTCAGCTTTCATATTTACAGCAGTTTTCACCTTTTCCAGCTCTAATTCAATATCACGGCAATCTTTAGAAATACCTAAATTTACATTTATTTTTGTTCTTAATCCTTGTCCAACTCCCTCAGCATCTAAAGATGTATGATTTTTATTGGCAGGAATAACTATTTTACCTTCAGCAATTAATTTTCTTAAAGTATTAACCTCCATTTGTTCTTTTTTTGCCACAATTTCCATTTCCTTAGTAATAATTCCTTTTTTGGCAGCATCCATTTGAGTCGAAAAATTCATAATATTCAGTCTCCTTTTCTTGGTTCTAGATAAGATTACCTACGAGATTACTTATTAAATAATTATAGAAATTGCTTAAATAAAATGTTATATAAGATAATCAGGCAAGTTTACTTATACTAAATCCTTAATTATATTTAATAAAATAAAAAAGCTTACCCAAGGGTAAGCTTAAAAAATAACTAAAATTAGTTTTCTTTTTTGCATCCCTACGGTAGTACTAACTACATCAGGTTCAAAGGGACAGGATTATTCATCCATCTCAGCCAGTGGCGCCCCTGCAAATATACGATATTTAATTTGTAACCATATATTAACATGGAATTTTATAATTGTAAAGGTATATTTTTCTGCACAAATGATTAATCTTATTTAATTAATGTTATTATAATATGAAAAGGTGATTTAATGGTATAAGCTAAAGGAAATATATTTTATATCATTAAACATTAAATAGTTTTAATAATTTATGAGATAACTTGAAAGAATAGATATAGATATGTTTTCACGCGGGATTTTGGTTTATAATGGATGGGTAATTATTTGGAAGGTGATGATTGTATGAATAATTATGGTTTCTTGAAAGTTGCAGCGGCAACTCCCAAGATCAAGGTTGCTGATACCATATATAACACACAAGAAATATTAAGATTAATGGATGAAGCTTCTGAACAGGAGTGCGCTCTTTTAGTTTTTCCTGAACTTTCTTTGACCGGATATACTTGTGGCGATTTATTTCAGCAAAGACATTTATTAGATAGCGCTGTAGAACAATTAGATTTTATTTTACAAAGTTCTAGGGATAATCAAGTATTAACTTTAATTGGGATGCCCTTATCGATTAAACAAAGACTCTACAATTGTGCAGTTGCAATTTTAAAGGGCAGAATTCTTGGGATAGTTCCAAAAATGCATATTCCAAATAGCAAGGAATATTATGAAAAAAGATGGTTTAATTCTGGATTTGATTATGCGAAAGAATCAACTGTAATTGAACTTTTAGGACAAAAGGTTTCATTTGGAAGTTTGCTTTTTGAATGTACAGATTTGCCATTTTCCTTAGGAGTAGAAATTTGTGAGGATTTATGGTCGCCTATTCCTCCAAGCTCTTATTTATCTTTAAAAGGAGCAAGTATCATAGCTAATCTTTCAGCAAGTAATGAATATGTAGGTAAATCAGATTATCGCAAATTACTGATTTCTCAGCAAAGTTCAAGGTGCATTTGTGGTTACATTTATGCATCTGCAGGAGTACATGAATCCACCACAGACTTAGTTTTTGGGGGGGATAGTGCGATTTATGAAAATGGTACTTCATTAAAAGAGTCACAGCTATTTAATCGCGAAAGTGAATTAATAATAAGTGAAATAGACATAGAAAGATTAATTTCTGAGCGTCAAAAAAATACAAGCTTTAGTGAAAATACGACCTTTTTAACCCAAGAGTTAAATACCGAAATCATTAATTTTAGCTATGTTAAAGATTTTAGGTTAAGCACATTATCTAGAGAAATAAACCCTTTACCATTTGTGCCAGGGGAAGAAAAAACTTTAGATAGTCATTGCCAAGAAATATTTTCTATCACAACAGCGGCTTTAGCTAAAAGACTAGAACATACAAAAATTGATAAAGTAGTTGTGGGTATTTCTGGAGGATTAGATTCTACCTTAGCTTTATTATCAATTGTCCAAACCTTTGATCTCCTGAATATTGAGCGAAAAAATATTTTAGCAATTACTATGCCGGGATTTGGAACATCCGATTTAACTTATAATTATGCTCGCGATTTAATGGAAAAGCTAGGTGTAACTAGTAAAGAAATAAATATCACAGAAGCTTGCTTAACTCACTTTAAAGATATTGAACATGATAAAAAGATACTAGACACAACCTATGAAAATGTCCAAGCTAGGGAAAGAACGCAAATATTAATGGACTATGCTAATAAAAATAATGCGCTCGTAATGGGTACAGGTGATTTGTCAGAGTTAGCCCTAGGCTGGGCTACATATAATGGAGATCATATGTCTATGTATTCGCTTAATTCTGGTATTCCTAAAACTTTAGTACAATTCTTATTAAAATGGGCAGCAGATAATAATATGTACGGTCTTAAAGAAACCCTTTATGGAATACTTGATATGCCGATCAGTCCAGAATTAATCCCGACGGATAAAGAAGGGGCAATAAAGCAAAAAACAGAAGACTTAGTAGGACCTTATGAATTACATGATTTTTATTTGTATTATTTCTTGCGTTATGGCATGAGCCCTAAGAAAATTCTATTCTTAGCAGAAACAGCATTTAAAGATAAATATCCTAAAGAGACCATCTTAAAATGGTTAAAAGTATTTTATCATAGATTCTTTTCGCAGCAATTTAAACGTTCTTGCATACCCGATGGTCCAAAGGTAGGCTCAGTAAGTTTATCCCCAAGAGGAGACTGGAGAATGCCAAGTGATGCAAGTAGTAGCATCTGGCTCAAGGAATTAGAGGAGTAATATATAATCTAGGCTACGTACGCTCATTCCTTTGAATTTGCCCGAGCATATGTAGCCTAGATAATTAATTATCTTTAAAAATTGAAAGCAATTCCTCACTAGCTTTTTTAATATCTTCTTTACCTAAAATAGCGGAGATAACTGAAACGCCTTCAATCCCTGTAGGCTTTAATTCAGAAATATTATTTTCATTAATGCCCCCAATAGCAACTACAGGAATATTAACTGCTTTTTTCACCACTCCTAATTGCTCTACGCCAATAGGTTTATCTATTTCCTTACTACCTGTTGGATAAACAGCTCCCACTCCTAAATAATCGGCTCCTTCTTCCTGAGCTTTTAGGGCAGCTTCGACTGTATTAGCCGTAATTCCTAAAATTTTATCAGGTCCTAGCATTTTACGAGCTACTGCGCACGGTAAGTCTTCTTGACCAATATGAGCACCCGCAGCATCTACCGCAAGGGCGATATCTAGGCGATCATTAATTAATAAAGGTACATTATATTTATCAGTTACTTTTTTGAGACTTTTGGCAATATTATAAAAATCTAAAGAAGAAATATCCTTTTCACGCAATTGCACAATAGTAGCTCCACCTAAAATAGACTGCTCAACAGCCGTTTCTAAATCCCTATCTCCTAAAATACCTCGATCTGTAACTAGGTATAAAGCATAGTCTAGTTTATTCTTCATGGATTTTTCCCTCGCCTTCTAATATTTCTGGTGTTAAATTATAAATATTATCAAATATTCTCATTCTAAATGTGCCAACACCTTCAGAATCTTTTAAACTATTGAAAGACTTTTCACCAGCTAGTCCCATGGATAAAATCCCAGCAATAGCCGCACTATAATAATCCTCAGTGACACCAGCATATGTACCCACGAGTGATGAACACATACATCCTGTTCCCGTAACCTGAGATAATAATTTATGACCATTAGCAATAAAAGTAGTATTTGTTCCATTTGAAATAATATCAATTTTACCTGTAATTGCAACAATAGCATTTAATTTATGGGAAAGCTCAAGAGCAATTTCTTTGCCATTTTGCATATCATCCATAGAGTCGACACCTTTAATATTACCATCTATGCCAGCTAAGATTTTAATTTCAGACATATTTCCTCGGATAATAGTTGGATTAACTTCTGCTAAAAGTTGTTTGGCTGTTTGAGTTCTAAGTTTTGTTGCTCCCACTCCCACAGGATCTAAAATTATGGGTATATTTCTTTCTTTTGCTGTTTTTCCTGCTATAATCATAGAATCAATTGTGCGAGTATTTAAAGTGCCAATATTTAGAACAAGCGCCCGAGCTAGAGAAGTCATTTCTTTAACCTCTTTTTCATCATCAGCCATTACAGGGGATCCCCCAAGGGCTAGGACAATATTTGCACAATCATTTACAGTAACATAATTAGTTATATGATGTACTAGAGGACTCTTTTCACGCACATCTATTAGTAATTTTGTGGTTTTTTGATATATTTCCAAGATGTAAATCCCCCTTTAATCGAGCATACCAGCCTTTTGGTATAGAGAATAAAAATGATTAGTCGGTCCATATCCTTTACCTAAAGCAAGAGAATGTCTAATAGCAGTTGTTATATATTCCTTAGCCTCTCTAACTCCCTCTTCAACATTAGCCCCTTTAGCTAAATTAGCCGTGATTGCAGAAGAAAGGGTACAGCCTGTCCCATGAGTATTTTTTGTATTAATTCTTTCTGAGGTATAATGCGTTATTTTTTTACCATCATAAAGAACATCGATTGCATCCTCGGTGAGATGTCCACCTTTAACTAATACTTTTTTAGGGCCCATTTTGTGAATTAATAAAGCAGCCTTTTCCATATCTTCGACAGTATCAATTTTCATTCCGACAATTACTTCAGCCTCTGGGATATTAGGTGTTACTACTTCAGCAAGAGGTAAAAGGTGGGAAATAAGGGCTTCTTTAGCTTCAGGTTGTAATAAATCAAAACCGCTTTTTGAAATCATTACAGGATCAACTACCACATTTTGCGCCTGATATTTTTTGAGATTTTCTGCGATAGTTTTAATAATTTTAGTTTCAGAAACCATTCCAATTTTTACTGCATCTACTTCTATATCCGTAAAAATTGCTTCAATTTGTTTAGAAACCATTTCGGCACTTAAATTTTCTACTGCAGATACTCCTTGGGTATTTTGCGCAGTGATGGCAGTGATAACGCTCATTCCAAAGACACCATGGGCAGAAAAGGTTTTTAAATCGGCTTGTATTCCAGCTCCGCCACTACAATCAGAACCAGCAATAGTTAAAGCAGTTTTCATGAAAATTCATCCTTTCTTTTGATAAAAAATAAAAAAAAGCACAAACTATAGTAGTGTGCTTTTGAAAATAGACACACTTTCCTACGCTGGTTTTATCCAGATCAGGTTTAAAGGGTTAAAGATAAAGGTCTTTTTCTCAGCTAGCCGTTCTAGCTCCCCTAGTGTAGTACTAATATAATATTTAACCTTTTTATACTATCATGTTATTATAATGGTGAGAAAAGTCAAGACTTTGGGGATAATAAGGGGAAATAAACTTACTGTCTACGATTATTATTCAGAAAATATATATCAGCTAAAAGTTAAATCATGTTTTACCACAAAAACTATTGACAAAGGTGTATAATAATAGATAAGCATTTTTTAGCAGGGATATTAATATTTATAGAAAAAAATAAGGAGTGATATTTATCAACTTTAAGATGATTGAATTAAAAGATAAAGATATCTTTGATCAATTTTTCAAAAGCGATAGATACGAAGGATCGGAATGTACCTTTACTAATCTATATATGTGGAGAAAAACTTATAATATAACGTGGACCCTTGTAGATGATTTTTTATGTGTGAAGGCAACCTTAAATGATGCTACATACGTTCTACCACCTTTTCCAAGGAATAAGGACGGCTTTTTTAAGGTTGTAGATAAACTAATAGATTATATTAAAGAAATTAATATACCCTTTGTTATGGGGGGAATTACGGAAGATTTAATGGCATATATGGAAAAAGAAAGGCCTAATATGTTTAACTTTACGGAAGATTTTGATACCCATGATTATGTGTATAGTGCGGAGGATTTAGTAGAATTAAAGGGCAGGAAATATTCTCGTAAAAGAAATCATATTAAGAATTTCAAAAAGCATTACTCTGATTATGAATATTTTGATATGACTGAGGAATTAGTCCCATCCTGTATTCAAAGTGCCATTGATTGGTGTGAAAAAAAGGAAAAGGATTTTAATGATAAAAGAAGCTTAATTTGTGAGCGTGATGCTTTAATTGAAGCCTTAAAGCAGTTTACCTATTTAGGATTTAAAGGTGGAGTAATTAAAGTTAATGATAAGGTCGAGGCCTTTACTTTTGGGGAACTTTTAAATGAAGATACCGCTGTAATTCATGTGGAAAAAGGAAATCGTGAGCTTAATGGCATTTATCCTACGATTAATCAAGATTTTTGTATTCGTAATTGGAGTGAAATTAAGTTTATAAATCGAGAAGAAGATTTAGGTTTACCCGGGTTAAAAAAGGCTAAAGAATCTTATTATCCTGTAAAATTCATTAAAAAATATAGTGCTACTTTAAAAAATGAGGGATAGATATGGACTTTCATTTAATTAAAGAAGAGGATAAGCCTTCAGTGATGCGTTTGTGGGCGTACTGTTTTGAAAATGAAGAAGATCCGTTTTATAATTGGTATTTTAATAATTTCTTCAATAGTGAAAATACCCTCGGTTCCTATTCAGAAAATAAATTAATGGCGAATTTACAATTAAATCCGTATCAAATTTATGTACGGGGTAAGGCTTTAGATACTTCTTATATAGTCGGCATTGCCACCGATCCAGCTGCAAGAGGGCAAGGAATTGTTAGGGGCTTAATGGTGGAATCATTTAGGGAAATGAAAAGGAGAAAACACTTTGTTTCCATCTTAATGCCTTATAGGGCTCATTTTTACTACCCTTATGATTTTGAGTTTGTCTATCATCATTTAAAATATGTTATCCCTATAAGCGATTTAAAAAGGCAAGGGGCAGGGTATGGTGAATTTAGGCAAATTGACGAAAATTATATAAAAAATAAAAATGATTATCAGGAACTGCAAGAGGTTTATGATAAGTTTACTAAAAATAAACATGGATATGTTGTGCGTACAGAGGAAAATTGGAGGCTATTAGTAGAGGAGCATTTAACTGAAAAAGGATATATAACTCTTTTATTGGAGCAAGGCAAGCCTATAGGTTATTTGTTTTATTATTTACAGGATAATAGATTTATCGTCAAAGAAATGGCCTTTGCAAACATAAACGCGCAGAAATCTCTTTTAAAATATATCTATAATCATAATTCTCAAGTAGAAACCTTGGAATGGAATGCTGCTGTAGATGATTTAACTTATCTTTCTTTACCTGATCCGAAACAGGGCATAACGATGTACCCTTTTATGATGGCGAGGATAATAGATGCTAAAGAGGCTTTAGAAAGTATAGATTACTCCAGGGATATTACGGGAACAATTAAAATAAGTATTTCTGATAATTTAGCCACCTGGAACGAAGGAACCTTTAAGGTAGAAATTAATGAGGGCAAAGCTAAAGTTACGAAAACATTAGAGCCTTCTGATGTAAATCTGGGGATTGGCACCTTAACAAGTTTATATTTTGGGAGATTATCTGCGAGTGAACTTGAGTTTTTAGGTAAAATAAGTAGTGGTTCAGCTAAAAAAATGGAACTTTTAACTCAGATATTTCCGAAAATGAATAATTTCATAAATGAATATATTTAAAAGGCCGTGCATATGTCCGGATTATTACTCAGAGAAAAGACATTTAGTAAAGAAGATGTCTTTTCCTGGGTTAATTACAGGAATTAATATGCACGGTTTTTTTATGTAGAAAAATATTTCAATCTTATTCTTTAAGGTATTAATAAAAAAACCTTTTTTGGAAAAACTAATCTTAAGGTAGTAAATATATATGGAGGTGAGGTAGGATTGAAAGAAAAGATTTCGATTATCCAATTTAATATGGTAACCTTTGGTTTTATCGTTGGGAATAGTATAATTTATTCCTTTGGTTTAAACTATGCCCAAAGAGAAACCTGGATTGCAGACCTTATAGGCCTACTAATAGGGGTAGGAGTTATATTCATGATTACATACATTGTTAATAAGTATCCTTTAGGAAGCTTTGATTTAATCTTAGAGCATTTATTTGGTTCAGTACTGGCTAAAGTATTTTTGTTTATAATTTTTATGTATGCTTTTTTTACAGCAGCCATGATTTTAAGTCATGTTGATGTTTTTATGAATAATACTATTATGCCCGAAACCCCAGGCTGGGTTTTTAATTTATCTTTAGGAGTTGTAACTGCCATAATTATTCGCTATGGCGTAGAAACAGTATCTAGGTGTTCTGAATTATTTGGGCCTATGATTTTAATCTTTATTATAATTTTAGGAGCATTAGCTATACCACAATTTGACTTGAAATATTTTTCTCCCCTTTTTACGGAAGATATAAGTTCGATTATGAAGGCAGTTGTTCCAATTGCTTCTTTTCCTTATTTACAAGCAGTATTACTTGTATTTTTTATGGTTTTAATAAATAAAAAAACAGAAGGAAACACCTATAAGCTAAATATATTGGGGTTGGTACTAGGAGGAATAATTTTAATAAGTAGATCGATTTATAAAATCGGTATTTTTGGAGTAAGAGAAGCTACTAAATTAACCTTTCCCTTTTATAGTATTAGTAGACAAATAGAAGTAGGAAGTTTTCTGCAAAGAACTGAAATTTTATTTTTAGGAGTTTGGTGTTTTGCTATTTTTATTAAATTAGCAGTATGTCTTTATGTCTGTGCTAAATGTATGCAAGGGATTTTTAAACTAGAAGATTATAAGATTTTAGCTTTACCGATTACACTTTTAGCGGTTCCGTTTTCTCTTAATTTATTTAACAACTTTCAGGGAGTTCAATTGTTTCTCAATGTAACCTTAATTTTCATTAATATTATTTTAATTGTAATTCCGTTTTCAATTATCTTTGGTTTTAGTTTATTTAAAAAGAAGGTAAGTGCTTAGCACTTACCTTCTTTTTAGATTTCCATTAATTTATAAAAGGCTGGAAAGATAGATTTAAAGATATCATTCATGAATGCACCAATGGCTGAAATATTTACAGTTTCATAATAAACCAGCCCTGAGGAGATAAGACTTAAAACTAAGAAACTAGCAGTAACATAAATGATTTTCTTATGATTATCCTTTTTATTATCTTTAAAAAGAGGGACTAAATCAACCCACGCAACCAAGACGACAATAAGTATTAATAAATAAAACATTTTAACCTCCCTGTGTTACTTCTTTAAAAGAAGACCACTAGATATTACGTCTACATCTACTTTAACATCCAAGAGAACTTTATCTTTATAAATCCCTTTCCATTCATCTTGCTTCAGATGAACAAGGTCAGGATACTCACCAACAAAGGTTCTTCCTAAACTAAAAATATCTAAGCCTATTTCATTTTTGGATTTTTCAAAGACAGTATCAATTTCTTTTTTAATTTTGCTCGAGATTAGGGATTTTAATTTTTCTAAAGAAATTTCATCAGGATAAACATCTGCTGAGTATTCAGTGATAAGTCCTTTAACTGAAATTTTAGCCTTCATAACATAATTGCCATTTTCTTTGGTAGGTTTTAAATATACCTTGGATTTTCTGATATCAATAGTAATATCATCCTGGCCAGTATTCCCGTAATCTACGGTTAGTACAGTAGAGTCGATATTGTTGTTTAACCAATTAACTGCTCTCGTTTCTCTGGGGCTAAGGGTAGTAATTAATTTATTTTGATAAAATACCCCAGTTCCAGATATGGCAGATCTATATTGTTGTTTGTCATCTGGAGCAGACTTCTCAACCGGAAGAGATTTAAAGTAATTCATTAAAGATACCCCAGCTAAACCTTCACTTTCAGCTACAAAATTAATTAATGTTTGATCCACTCCAAAACCAGTTAAGGCACTGTTTTTAATTAATTTAGTAGCTTCGATGCTAGAGTTATCAGCAGCATCGGGGATATTATTTAAAATTTGCTTGCCTTCCTTATCGGATAAAACAAAATAGATAGATTGCCTTCTTTGGGCATTTCTCATGACAAAGTCAATAGCAGGGCCAATATCATCTTCAGCCATATCCCTACCAAGAGCAATGATTTGAGCATGTGGCCAGTATTGCTTCCTATCTAGCCTCGTACTGATGTTACGAGTGGCATCATAAACAGAAGTTCCTATCGCGGATAGTAGTACTTGATTTGAGGTACTTGAGCCACTGCCTTCGCCACCCTTTTCTGATTGAGCAGAAGTTTTAACTGATTGAATTGTAACCTCATAAGTTTTAGGCTTTGGCATATCAATTGCTCCACCTGTTACTATTGATAAATCATTTAGTTCCTTACTATCCCAGCATCCAGGTAAAATGAGCATTGATATTAGAAAAAACAATAATATTTTTTTTCTCATTTATCATTCTCCTTTTTTTCCTCTGGGCTTGGAGGGGTAGGTTTACCTGAATTAGGTCCTAGTCTTTGAAAGTTCTTGTTATTTAAAAAGCTAGATCTATCCCTTAAAGCCCAGCGTGGTGCTCTATAAAGTACATCATCTAAATCTTGTACCAGTAAAGGTGATAAAGGCGTAGTATAAGGAATCCCAAAAGAACGTAAGGAAACAATATGTCCAAAAACAAGTAAAATACCAATAAATATACCCCAAAAACCCAATATTCCACTTAACACAAGTAAAAACACTTGGATCGATAGAATAGGAGTATTAAATTCTATAGAAGGAATAGAAAAACTAGAAATTGCTGTCATAGCAGTCACAATAACCATGGCAGGTGATACTAGCCCCGCCTTAACAGCCGCATCCCCAATAATCAAACCACCAACAATACCCACTGTTGACCCAATAGGTCTAGGTAACCTGGTACCTGCCTCTTGCAATATCTGAAAGGCAATAAGCATAATCAAAGCTTCTACAAAAGCAGGAAAAGGAACACCTTCCCGTTGATTAGCTAAAGTAATCAGTAAGGGGGTAGGGATCATTTCTTGATTAAAGGCGGTAAAGGCAACAAATAAAGCAGGTAAAAAAACAGCAAAGAATATACCAACATATCTTAAATTTCTAATAAAACTTGAATACCAAAAGTTTGTACTATAATCATCCACACTCATTAAAAAGTCAGCAACTAAAGAAGGTGCTAGTAAAACAAAAGAACTATTTTCTTGCATAATAGCGACCCGACCTTCGAGCATCGCCCCTACGACCTTATCAGGTCTTTCAGTTGATTGAAGCGTTGGAAAAGGAGATAAAGGGGCATCTTTAATAAGTTCATCAAGATATTCAGCTTCTACCAAGGCATCTATAGATACATTTTTTATTCTTTCGCGAACTTCATCAACTATTTTATCATTAACTATTGAGCTAACATAAGCTAGGACAACTGTGGTTTTAGAATATTCCCCTACAGTTAAAGTTTCAAACTTACAATCAGGGTGTAAGAGCCTTCTTCTGATTAAAGAAGTATTAACATTTAAAGTTTCTGTAAAACTTTCCTTAGAACCCTTAATAGATGGTTCATTTTCAGAAGGACCAATACCCCTTTTTTCCCAAGTAGGTAGTGTCACAACCACGGACTGGGTAATTCCTGTAAATAAAATTACAATGTTTCCGCTCACGATTTTATCCATGATAGGATTCATTTCTTTTTCTAAGCTAATTTGACCAATGGGTAGAGACTTTTTAATTTTCTCTTCTAATGGAAGGTCTGTAGTAAGTATATCCTCGTTAAATAAAAGATTAGCAATAACATCACGGCTGAGCATATTTACATTAACCATACCATCAGCATAAATAAGATGTGTCTCCACATCCTTTAACAAAATAGTGCGAAAAACAATATCAGAACAATCTTTAAAATGTTCTTTTAGGAAATCAATATTATTGTCCATATTTGAACTTAATTCTTCTAGGACTAGGCAGCTTTCCGATGATTCAGCTTCATTTACCTTGAGGGGCTTTTTCATCTTTGTATTAGTTTCCATATGTACCTCCCCTACTACATAGTTTTTATTGTATAGTGTTTACTATTTAGCCAAAAATTATGAGGAAAAAACAAAGAAATATTATTGACATATGACAATAATGAAAGATATAATAAATTATGAACATATGTCAATAACACGGGAGGTGTTAAAAATGCCAAGAGGTGACGGAACAGGACCATTAGGTCAAGGAACCATGAGTGGCAAGGGTAGGGGAAACTGTATTTCAGATAATTTCAACAAAAACAAACCAGGCCGTGGCATGGGAATGGGTAGAGGAATTTGTAAAGGGAATAAATTATGGTCAAACCAACAAAATACTAGTGAGCAAAATAAAGAAAAATAAGAAAAAACCGGACACGATGTCCGGTTTTTTGTGTAAATTATGATAATCAATACTAAAAGGAATCCTCTACCAGCACAACAAATCTTTTAATAAACCCTAAAGGTAATTTGTTATCATAAACGAAGCAATAGCGAGATTAAATAAAAAGAGCGCAGGTAATTGCAGATAGGAATACTTTGCTGTTTGAGCGCTAGCGAGTTCAAAGTATTCCTGCAATTGCCGGAGCTCCTTCCAATTAATTGCCCGAGCGTGCGCAGTGTTGATAACAAATTACCAACCAAACAATAACTTAATCGCCATCACAGAAACCATGACAATCAATACTCTCTTAATCCAAACATCACCCTTATTAATCGAAAAATTACTGCCTAAATAGCCACCTATACCATTTCCCACAGCTAAAACCAAACCAAAAATCCAATCCACATTACCACTAATAATAAAAACCACTAAAGAAGAAAGGACATAAAAAAAGGTCACAATTACCTTAATACTGTTAATACTTACTAAAGATAAAGAAGATAGCAGAGTCAAACTAGTAATAATAATAAACCCAGTGCCTGCCTGTAAGAGTCCACCATAAATTCCCATAAAAAAGAAGGTAATTCCCAAGATAATTTTTTTCTTTTTAGTTAATTCTTCTTCAACATCTTCAGCCTTTTTCTTTGGCTTTTTAATTAATGTAAAAATAATAATAAACATAACTACGGCTAAAATTTTATTAAAAACTTCATCGGGAATAGAAATTGCTATTCGGGATCCTACAATCGAACCTAAGACAGCTGGAATTGATAAGGTAATACCTAATTTATAATCAAAAAATCCTTTTCGCTTAAAGTTCCAAATTGCAATGATATTTTGCATGGTGAGAGCAACCCTATTTGTTCCATTAGCTACCGCAGAAGGGAGCCCTAAGAAAATCAACATAGGTAAGGTTAAAAGCGACCCACCACCGGCTACAACATTAATAAACCCTGCAAATGTCCCTATAAATAAAATTAACAGCACATTTAATATATTCATAAAATCAGTCCTTTTCTCTACGCTAACCATATATTAACATAATACGGATTATGCTTAAACATTTATTACCTATAAAGATAATCTATCTTATGTACGAAAACTGTTTTAGACTAAATAATTTTTTTGTTTAAGTATGTTTTAAGGATAAGTCAAACAAAAAAAGCACATCCTAAAGATTAGAATTATTTCCAATCTTCAGAATGTGCCTTTTTAAAATATTAATCTTTAAAAACATTATTTAAAAGTAATTTTTCTAGAAGCATTACTTGTTAAAAGCATCTTTTTTTTGATCAATATTACTTAGTGATCACAAGCATTTTGACCTGTAACTAATTCTTTATTTAGGTATGCTAAAGCTATTTCTTCAGGTGTACCACTAGGTGCTCCTACTACAACTTTAATTCCTCTTTCAGCTAATAATTCTTGAGCTTTTTTGCCCATTCCGCCAGCTAGAACTAAATCAACTCCTTGATCTTTAATCCAAACCGGTAATAAACCAGGTTCATGAGGTGGAGGCGTAATCATTTCCTTACCCTTAATTTGCTTAGTTTCTTCATTTACATCTAACATAGCAAATTGCTCACAATGTCCAAAGTGCATGCATAAAAGTTCATTTGCAACTGGAATAGCTATTTTCATTTAAAATTCCCCCAATAATATTATTTATTTAGTAAATTTAAAGTTTCAGCAAATAATAACTTAATTTCAGAACTTATTTTAGCATCTGGAAAGCTAATTACAGGCTTTTTAGCTATTTGTGCTTTTACGACAGTTTCATCATAAGAAAGCTTAGTTAAAAAATTAAGATCATTATCTTTACAATACTTCATTATTTCATCAGACATTTCTTCATTTAAATCAAATTTATTAATTACCACAGCAGCATTAACATGGAAATGTTTGGTTAAGCCTATTACTCTTTCTAGGTCATGCTTTCCTGATAAAGTAGGTTCTACTACAATTAGTACCAAATCAGCACCTGTGATAGATGCAATAACAGGACACCCTATACCAGGAGAGCCATCAATAATTAATAAATCACGTTCATCTTTCCCGGCGATTTCTCTAGCCTTTGCTCTAATTAAACTAACTAATTTACCAGAGTTATCCTCTGCAATGCCAAGCCTAGCATGAACCATTGGGGCATATTCTGTATCAGAAATAAACCACTGACCAGATAAACTATCCTCTAATTTAATTGCCTTTTCAGGACAAATATAGGCACATGCCCCGCAACCTTCACATGCAAGGGAACTAATTTCAATATTTTCATTAATAGCATCAAATCTGCACACTTCCGGACATTTTCCACATTTTACACATAAATCATAATTAATAACAGCTTTTTTACCACCATAATAATCATGTGATTCCAGGACATTAGGCTTTAAAACTAAATGTAAATCAGCTGCATCCACATCACAATCTACCATTACATGTTTTTTTGCAAGAGCTGCTAATGAAGAGGCTAAACTAGTTTTTCCAGTTCCACCTTTACCACTGATAACAACTAATTCCTTCATTTTCTCAGCTCCTTTTCAATACTAGCAATAGCCTTTTTAAAATGCTCCTCAAATTCAGGCATCTCTTGTAAAATTAGTTTTCCTTTAGAATAATTCTGAGCAGCTTCTCTCTTATTAGGAAGCTCTAAAAAGATCGGAATATTTTCTTCCTTACAATACTTTTGCACTTCCTGATCCCCAATATCAGCGCGATTAATAGCTACAGCCATCGGAATATCCATTGTTCTAACCATTCCCACTGCTAAACGCAAATCATTTAAACCAAAGGGGGTAGGTTCAGTAACTAATAGTACAAAATCTGTATCTTCTATAGCTGCAATTACCGGACAAGACGTACCAGGAGGAGCATCAATAATCGTAATTCCTTCTTTAGGAGCCTTGTTTTTTACTTCTTTGATTAAAGGTGGGCTCATAGCTTCGCCGATTCGTAGCTTTCCATGAACTATTTTTATATTATCCTTTTGACCAATTTCCACAGTCCCGATTTCTCTTTGACCTTCACTAATTGCACCCGTAGGGCAAGCTAACATACATAATCCACAACCATGACATAATTCTGGGAAAGTTAGCACCTTATCCTTAATATTTGTGATAGCACTAAACTGACATAAATCTCCGCAAAGTCCGCAATGAATACATTTGTCTAAATCAACTTCAGGAATAGTTAAATAAGTTTTATAGTTATCATTCCACTCTGGTTTAATAAATATGTGAGCATTAGGCTCTTCGACATCACAGTCCAGGAGAGTAACTTCGTTATTTTTACTAAGAAAGTATGCAAAGTTAGTAGCAATCGTTGTTTTTCCAGTACCGCCTTTACCACTTGCTAAAGCAATTTTCATTATAATACCTCCTTAAGACCAGTGCCCTTCTTTATCTGGACCTTCAGCTTTAGTTAGCTTGTTATTTTTAAAATCTTCAACCAATGATTTTATTGTGCCACCTTCTGCAAAATAAATATCAATATCAGCAGAGTTTAAAGTTGTATAGGCCTTAGGTCCAACATGACCTGTTATAATAGCGCCTGCTCCACTACCTGCAATTGTTTTCCCAGCTTGAATGCCTGCTCCCTGAGGAAGATTTAGGTTTTGCGTATTATCAATTACTTCAAAAGTATCCTTCTCTAAATCATAAATCACAAACTTTTCAGCACGTCCAAAACGTTTATCTAAATCAGCCTCTAAAGTAGTTCCGCTTGTACTAATAGCAATTTTCATCTCAAGTACCTCCTAAAATAGTGGTGAAAGTTATTATATTTAAATATTATTCCTATTATGAGCATATGTCAATTAAATTATAATCCCAAAATTTTATTTATTTATTTTTTACTTTAATTAAACTTATGATATTATGTTAAATGAACTTAAGATAAAAAATGATTACCTTATATATAGAATAAAAATGATAGAGCAAAAATAATAACAGAGCATCAATAAGAGAAAGGCAGGAATAATAATGGGTAGAATTAGAAAAAAGGTAGGTACTAAAGAAGAGCTACTAAGCTATAGTCCGCCAATTGCATTAAATCCAGAAACCAACAAAGGAAAATGGAGGGCTTATTTTGGTAATAGTAACCCAATTCATATTGAAATCGGCACAGGAAAAGGAACTTTCATCACTACTTTAGCTAGTCGTAATCCTGAAATTAATTATCTCGGATTTGAAAAAGTGGAAGAAGTCTTATTACTTGCAACTAAAAAGGCAATTAATTTAAACCTTAAAAACATGGGATTCATTTGGGGCGATGTAAGTGATATCTTAGAATATTTTGCACCTGAGGAAATAGACCGTTTATATATTAATTTTTGTGATCCTTGGCCGAAAAAAAGACATGAAAAAAGAAGATTAACCTATCGTGACTTCTTAGACTTTTATCAGCAAATTTTAAAGCCTGAAGGTGAGATTCATTATAAAACAGATAATGAAGGTTTATTTCAATCTTCTTTAAACGAATTTTGTCATCGCAAATGGAATTTAAAAAATATTTCTTTGAATTTATATAAAGATCTTCCAGAAGATAATGTAGCCACGGAGTATGAGACTAAGTTCGTGGGTAAAGGATCGAGTATCTTTAGATTAGAAGCAAACATACCAGATTAAGAATTTAATACATAGCTAAAATATGTTAGAAATAGTATAATGGCGAGGTGAAAATATTGGGAAAGGGTTCGTACTAATTGAATAATCAAAAAAATATAATTTATATGGTTTTTTTATATCTAGCGGTTGTGGCAGTTATTATTTATGTAAGTGGGTTAGATTTTCATAAGGTAGAAATACCTAATAGTAAGATAGCAATTGAGCTGGTTCATGCTAATGACCATGTTGATAATAATCCTCATCATATAATCATGACTAAATTTATAGAATTATTAGAAAAGAATAAAAACATACAAATAGATAGAAATTCTCAACATCAAATTCATGATGAGCAACGAGTGATGCAAAATGTCATGAGCAATGTATTCCAGGTGGGGATAATTTCGACGAATAGTGCAACTGTTTTTAGTCCTACTTTAGGAATTTTAGATTTACCCTATCTATTTGAAGATGAAGAAGAATGTCGTCATGTACTGGAAGACTTAAAAGAGGAATTTACTACTCAAATGATTAATGAAAGTGGTGTTAGACCTCTTGGTTTTGCAGTTCAAGGTTTTCGTATAATTGCAAATAATGTAAAACCTATTAGAAAAATAGAAGATTTAAAGGGTCTTAAAATAAGGGTTCCAGTTAACCCTATTCAAGTAGCTACTTTTGAAGAATGGGAAGTAAATCCTGTTTCTATGGGTACGGGAGAGGCTTATATTGCCCTACAAAAAGGCCTAATTGATGGTTTAGAAATGACCTATGCAGAACTAGTAGGACAAAACATTTACTCCATGCAAAAATACTATATGGAAATGAGATACAAATTAACTATTGATGTCATTGTGGTTCCAAATCTGTGGTATGAAGGGTTGCCAAAGGATGTACAAGCAGATCTTCAGCATGCAGCGAGGGAAGCAACTTCATACAGTAATACTAAGTTTGAAATTTTAGAGCGTGAAGGCAAAAAAACTATCCAAAAAAACGGTGGGTTACTAGCTGAAGATTTATCATGTGAAACTAATTGTAGAAAAAGACTTCAGAAAACATGGTCACAGTATGATGGTCTAATCAAAAATCCAAATTTACTAGAAAAGGTACAAAGGTCGATTAAAGAATACCGGGAAAATTAACTTTCTTATTGGAAAATTTGTATATGTTACTGAAAATAGGTTACATTATACAAAAGAGGGTAATTGGGTACTATGGCAAATGGAGGGAGTATTATGGAAAAGGAACAAGAAGTAAATGAAAATAAACAAGAATTAAATGAAAATAAAAAAGAAGCACATGAAAAGCTACAAGGTAATTTGCTAATTGGTCAGGGTGGGGGTCCTACTTCTGTAATCAACGCAAGTCTTGCGGGTATTCTAAGTAAAGCAAAGCAAAATGAAGGCATCCATAATATTTTCGGGCTGCAAAATGGGCTAGAAGGTATTTTTGTTAAAGAATTATTTACTTTATCTAAGGAAGACGATGAATTTATCGAAAAGCTGAAATATACACCAGGTGCTATTTTAGGTAGTTCTTCTTATAAAGTAGATGATCCAGACAAAGAAGCTGAACTTATAAAGTTCTTTAAAGATAATAATATCAAATATTTTATATACATAGGTGGTCAAGATAGCATGAAAAGTCTTGATCATATATCAAAAGTAGCAAAAAAATCCGAATATGATTTAAAAGTTATCGGTGTTCCAAAGGCCATAGATAATGATATTCCTATAACAGATCATTGTCCAGGCTATGCTAGTGCAGCTAGATTTATAGCTGAAAGTACCATTGGAGCAGGTAGAGATTTAGAGGCAACTAAAAGTTATGATGATGTTGCAATTATGGAAGTGATGGGAAGGAATTCAGGTTGGCTAGCAGCTGCTAGTTCATTAGGTAGAAAAACTGTAGATGATGCCCCGCATTTAATATATCTTCCAGAAAAAGAATTTAATGAAGAAAAGTTTTTACAAGATGTTAAAGAAATTTATGAAGAATTACAGTTTATTTTTATTGTTATTAGTGAAGGCATCAAGGATACAGAAGGAAAATTAATTGCTGATAAGGATCCTGAAGGACCAGCAAAATATTTAACTAAACTTCTTTATCAAGAAATGGGGCTAAAGGGTCGCGTTCATAAACTAGGTGCTATGCAAAGATCATTTGCTTTTAGCACATCACAAATAGATGTAGACGAAGCCTTCATGGTGGGTCAACAAGCAGTAACTGATTTAGAAAATGGTTGGTCAGATATAATGATTACTTTAGATAGAGCTAGCGGAAAAGATTATTATGTGGTTACTGGTAGAACTCATCTAGCTGAAGCAATCAAAGAAACAAAGAATATGCCTAAATACCTTATAAACCCTGAAGGTAATTTTGTTACTTATGCATATTATCAGTATGCTTATCCTTTATTAGGTAAGGAGTTACCTAATTTAGCTAGATTAAGTGGTATCCCTGTTATATTAACATAATAAATAATGTGTACTAGATAACCCTATTGTGTATAATACGTAATAGGGTTATTTTTGTGGACAAATATAGATGAAAATTCTAACAGATAATTTTAAAGGAAAGTATGAGGAGAAATAATGAAGGCTATCAAATATGTTATTTTATATTTACTAATTATTCAAATATTCTTAGGTGGATTGATACCCTTAAGCTGGGGTTATACTTATCGGATGGATTATGAATTAGTTAAAGATAATCTTTCTAATATTGATATTATTTTAGAAAAAATATCTACAAAGATAAAAAAAGAAAATATTCAGGAATACATAGTAGTTTTAGGAGATTCAGTTGGCTACAGTGGTCCATGTTCTGCTTATGATTCTATTGGAGCAAATCTTCAAAATATAGCACAAGAAAACGGGAGGGATAATTTAGCCATATTTAATCTTTCCATGCCTGCTATGCAAACTGGAGATATCTATACGATGATCCTAAAATTAAAAGAACACAATATCTCTACGGAAAATTTAATAGTTAATTTAATTTATGCAGGTTTTGTGAATAGAAATCCTGATCCACCAAGTGTATTTTGGCTCAAGGATGAATTAAAAAGATTAGATCAGGAAAGCTTTACATATGTTTTACCTAATTTAGAGGCAAATCAATATCGAGAAAATAAAAAAACGGAATTTAAAGCAAGTATTTTAAATAAAATATCTTTATTTAAATATAAAGATTTTCTAAAGAAAAAAGCAGAGGATATTTATAAAAGAGAAACGCCACATGATCCAATGGGAGATGCTAGACCTTGGAACGAAAAGGAAGGATTAGCAGAGGCTTTACAAACTCCAGAATATTTACTAGGATTTGCTCCAGAACCTTTTGTAATGACACAGGAAAATCCACAAATATATTTTATAGATAAAATAATCGAGCAACAAAAAGATAAAAATACCCTAATATATTTAGCCGGAACAAATGAAGTCCTAATGAACGAACAAGTAAATACATTAGGATATCAAAATAATTTAAAAAGTATCGATAATTATTTCCAGTATAAACCAATTAAACTTTTAAATCTACAGAATGAGATACCTGAAAAATATTTTACAGATCACGTCCATTTAACTCAAGAAGGTTATCAAAAATTAGCAAGTATTTTATGGAGAAATTTTAACAAGAGGAGCTTATAAAAATGTTATTTCATTCCTTTGAATTTATGATCTTTTTTGCCGTTACCTTATGTTTATATTATGCCTTTCCAGGAAAAAGAATTTATTTATTAGCACTAGCTAATCTTTTCTTTTATAGTATAGCCGGAATAGGATATCTGGCTTTGTTTATCGGGATAACGAGTATAACTTATTTTTGTTCTCTAAAGTTACAAGGGAAATTTAAAAAGCTATATTTTCTTTTTGCGCTAATACTAAATATCAGTAATTTAGTATTTTTCAAGTATTCTTTATTTATTTTTACTAATATTGAGCGCTTCGTACCTTTTAATTTAAC
Source organism: Desulfonispora thiosulfatigenes DSM 11270 (assembly GCF_900176035.1). Taxonomy (NCBI): domain Bacteria; kingdom Bacillati; phylum Bacillota; class Clostridia; order Eubacteriales; family Peptococcaceae; genus Desulfonispora; species Desulfonispora thiosulfatigenes. Next base: position 43,067 of record NZ_FWWT01000015.1, read on the forward strand.
TAGTGCTGAAGGGGTTTTAAGTCAAATTATTTTACCGATAGGTATTTCTTTTTATACTTTTCAAATAATTGCTTATATAGTGGATGTCTATCAAGGAAAGCTAGAACCTTGCAGGAATTGGCTAGACTTTTGGGTATTTACCTCCCTTTTTGCTAAATTAGTAGCAGGTCCTATTATGAGAGGAAAAGACTTACTCCCCCAAATTGAAACCATTAAAGAGATTACTTTTAAAAAAGAGTATTTCAAATTAGGAATTGCTTACTTTATGCTAGGATTAATAAAAAAGATTATCTTAGCTGACCAAATAGCTCCTTATGTTGAACAATTTTATGCAAAAGGAGCAGCGATGACGGGGGCTGATTCTTGGCTAGCCACTTATTTATTTGGTTTTCAACTTTATTTTGACTTTTCAGCTTATAGTGACATGGCTGTGGGGGTAGGGTATCTTTTAGGATTAAAACTTGCCATTAATTTCAAAACACCTTATTTAAGTGGAAGTGGCACGGAATTTTGGCGTAGATGGCATATTACCTTATCAAATTGGATTAGAGATTATGTTTATATTCCTCTAGGTGGTTCCCGTAAAGGGAAGAATAGGCAATTAGCAAATATCCTGTTAGCTATGTTTATTTCAGGGCTATGGCATGGTGCTTCATGGTCGTTCATTTTATGGGGAGTATATCATGGTGTATTACAAGTATTACATAAGATTTATCTAGATTTACGCAAAAAATTCAATTTAGATTGGCTAGCAGAAAAAAGGATTTATCATTTCGTTAGCATATTTGTCTTTTTTAATCTGGCATCCTTAGGCTGGGTACTTTTTGGTAGGACGGATATCAAAAGCGCCCTAGTAATAATTTCTAAAATGCTTTATTTTAATCCTCTATCTTTAGTACAAAATGGATTATTACCCTATGTAATCGTTGTTCTTGTTTTGTATGGATTACACATTATAGAGTATTTTATCTTTAAACATCTTGCACAAATATCCTTAATGTGGCATAAATATTTTCCTGCACCAATCAGAGGCTTAGCCTACACCTTATTAATTGTGGTGTTAGTAATGTCTTTAGGTACAGCCGAAAACAATTTTATTTACTTTCAATTTTAGAGAAATTTCATTTTACAATGAAACTGAAACTTCAACTGTGTGCTATATTTGTTATTTTGTAATGAGGGCCTTTAAGGGTCCTTTTTTTATTTCAATTTGTAAATATTAGAAATTATATTGACCTAGCAGAAAGAAAGTGATATTATCATATTAACAAATTCATGCTTTAATGCGATAAAGCGATAAACGGAGTTGATTAAATGCCATTATATTTTGAAAAACCAAGAGGAACAAAAGATACATTACCAGATAAGATGAAAAAACTAAACGAGATAACCGGTTCGTGGGTTAGACTAATGGGTACTTGGGGATACGAAGAAATTCAAACCCCTGTTATAGAATTTTATGAAACAGTAGGATTATTCTCTAAAACAAAACAAGATAGTTTCTTAAAATTATTAGATGGAACAGGAAAAACAACTATTTTAAGATCAGACTACACAACCCCTATTGCGAGACTCACTGCTTCCTTACATCAAAAGATAGAATTTCCTATTAGATATATGTATCACGGAAAAGTATATCGTAATAAAGGGTCAAATGGAGTAGAGGAAATAAATCAATTAGGGATTGAATTAGTCGGAGTCGATAATTTAGAAGGAGATGCTGAAGTAATTTGCTTAGCTGTGAAAAGCATAAGTAATTGCACCAGTAAAAAATTCCAAATATCCATTGGACACTCACAGTTTTTACAGTTATTACTAAAACAAGTAAATTGTCCAGACAATGTTCAGAAAAGTCTATACAATTTTCTCTTAGAACAAAACTATGTCGGATATAAAAGTACAGTAAGCGAATTAAATATAGAGGATAAATATAAAACATATTTAATAGATATTTTAAAATTACGTGGAAGCATAGAGCAAATAACTAGTGCTAAGGATTGGTTTAATTCTCCAGAATGGCAAAATATCTTTGCAGCCTTCTTGGGACTTTGGAAAATATTACAGGAATATCAAATCGAAGAATATATAGGCTTTGACTTAAGTTTAGTAGGAAATCAAAATTATTATACTGGATTAATTTATAATGGTTATTCAGAAGGCAATCCAGCCCCAATTTGCACAGGTGGAAGATATGATAATCTTTTTGAAAGTTTTGAAAGAAATGCCCCAGCTACAGGATTTGCCATTAACATCGATGCCCTCGTAAATGTAAGCGAATTAAATATGAACGAAAAGAAAAAAACCTTAATCATATACGAAGAAAAAAATCGTCTCGAAACTATCAAAATAGCAGAACAAATGCGGAGCGAAGGTAAAATAGTAATAATAATCGATAAAAATAAAGTCACAGAAAAATACAAAGAAGAATTCGCCGAAGTATTGTTCAGCGAGTAAAAATTCAAGGTAAGGAGTGAACTTAATGTTAACCTTAGCAGTATCCAAGGGAAGAATATTAGACGAAACTAATGAATTATTAATAAAAGCTGGAATCATAAAAGAACCCGTAATTGAAGGTAGAAAGCTTGTAATTGAAAAACCTGAAGATAATCTACGATTTATTTTAGCAAAACCAAAAGATGTCCCAACCTATGTCCAGTATGGTGTAGCTGATGCAGGTATTGTAGGAAAAGATGTACTTCATGAAAAAGGGAAAGGCTATTATGAATTAACAGATTTAAAAATTGGCTTATGCCGACTTAGTTTATGTGGGATAAAAGATAAAAAAAATAATCAAGGTGAAATGATCCGCATCGCAACTAGTTATCCAAATGTTACAGCTGATTACTTTCGTACCAAAGGTCAGCAAGTAGAAATTATTTATTTAAATGGATCAGTAGAGCTTGCTCCTCTTTTAGGTTTAAGTGATTATATTGTAGATATTGTTTCAACAGGCACTACTTTACGAGAAAATGGTTTAGAAGAATTAGAAAAAATTGAGGATATCACCTGTAGATTAATTGTTAATCAAGCAACTTATCACTTAAAAAATAAGTTTATTGATGAAATAGTAGAAAAGTTAGAACGAGGTTTAAGCCAATGATAGGAATCATTGACTATGGAATGGGCAATATTTTTAGTTTACAGGCAGCTTTAAATAGATTAAATGTGAAAAATGAATTAGTTTTTGCAGTAGATAAGCTTGATGATTATAAGGCCCTAATGTTACCAGGAGTAGGAGCCTTCAAAGACGCCATGATAAATTTGGAAAAACTAGGTTTAGACAAAGCCTTAGTAGAATGGACTACTAAAGGAAAACCTTTACTGGGTATTTGTCTAGGAATGCAACTTTTTTTTGAGATAAGTAGGGAATATGGAAATACTAAAGGGCTAGGACTAATCCCAGGAACTATCGAAAAAATTCCAGCAAGAGTTAAAATCCCCCATATCGGGTGGAATAAACTAAATATAGAAAATAATCATCCAATATTTAAAGACTTAAACCAAGGTTATGTATATTTCGTACATTCATATTTTGCAAAAATGCCAAGGGATTTAATCTTAGCCCAGGCCCCCTACGGCGTGGAAATCCCAGCAATAGTAGCTAAAAATAATATCGTAGGTATGCAATTTCATCCCGAAAAAAGTGGCCAAACCGGCCTGAAATTACTAGAAAACTGGATCCAAAGCGTAAATGCTTAACCCAATATTAGGAGGAAATCATATGAACTTCAACATATACCCAGCCATCGATATCCGGGGCGGAAAATGCGTCCGCTTATATCAAGGCGATTATAATCAAGAAAACATATATTTTGATAATCCCGTAGATGCAGCCATGAAATGGAAAGAAAGTGGAGCTACCTGGCTACACATTGTAGATTTAGATGGAGCTAGAGAAGCTGCCCCTGTAAATCTGCCAGTAATTAAAGAAATTATTGAAAAAACTGGCCTTAAGGTGCAAATAGGGGGAGGAATAAGAGATAGAGAAACAGCAAAATCTTATTTAGAAATTGGGGCAAAAAGAATCATTTTAGGTTCAGTTGCGCTTAATAATCCCCAAGTAGTAGCAGAAATAATTAGCATGTATGGAAGTGACAAGGTAGTAGTATCCCTTGATGGTCGTAATGGAAAAGTTTCTGGAGAAGGCTGGCTCGTAAAAACAGAAAAAGATTTGCTAGAAGTTGCAGAAGGTTTAGTTAAAATGGGCGTAAAAACCTTTATTTATACTGATATTGAGCGCGATGGAACTTTAAATGGTCCTAATATTAAAAATACTTTAGAATTAGCTAAGAAAACTGGCAGGAACATTATTGTAGCTGGGGGCGTAAGCAGCGAAGAAGACTGTTTAGAACTTTCTAAATATAAAGATCAAGGAATTGAAGGGATAATCACAGGTCGTGCTATTTACACCGGTAATATTAATTTAGAGAATTTACTAAATAAGATGAAAGATGTTAATAGCTCAAATGATTCTCCAAGTATGCTCACGAAAAGAATTATTCCTTGCCTTGACGTTAAAGAAGGAAGGGTAGTAAAAGGTACAAGCTTTGTGGAACTTAAAGATGCCGGAGATCCTGTAGAATTAGCTTCTCTTTATGATGCAGAAGGGGCAGATGAATTAGTATTTTTAGACATTTCAGCCAGCTTTGAAGGTCGTAAAACTATGTTAGAAATAGTTAAAAAGACAGCAGAAACAATTACCATTCCTTTTACTGTGGGTGGTGGAATAAATTCCTTAGAGGATATTAAAAATGTTTTACGAGCAGGAGCAGATAAGGTTAGTTTAAATACCGCAGCAGTCAAGAATCCTGAGTTAATTAAAGAAGCAGCGGAAAAGTTTGGAAATCAGTGTATTGTGGTGGCAATTGATGCTAAATATAATGCCCAAAAAGATATGTACGAAGTGTATACGCATGGAGGCAGAAATATTGCAGACTTTGATGTCATCGAATGGGCAAAAAAGGTGGAAAGTTTAGGCGCGGGAGAAATATTATTAACCAGTATGGATCAAGATGGACATAAAGAAGGCTATGATTTAAAACTTTTAGATTTAGTGTGTAGTAATGTTTCCATTCCTGTAATTGCTTCTGGGGGAGCGGGGAAAAAAGAGGATTTTTATGATGCCTTTACGAAAACAAATACAGATGCTTGTTTAGCAGCGTCAATTTTTCATTATCAAGAAACAACGATTAAAAAAATTAAAGAGTATTTAAAAAATGAGGGGGTCATGATCAGATGGGAATAATATCAGGAGTTAAATTTGATGAAAATGGCTTGATACCAGCTATCTTACAAAATTATTTAACAGGCAAAGTATTAATGCTTGGCTATATGAATGAAGAATCCTTAAATAAAACTATTGAAACTAGAGAAGTATGGTTTTATAGCAGGTCTAGACAAGAGTTATGGCATAAAGGAGCTACATCAGGCAATATTCATAAAGTTGTTGATATTAGTTTTGATTGTGATCAAGATGCAGTTTTAGTAGGGGTAAACCCTATGGGCCCTACCTGCCACCTAGGTATCCAAAGTTGTTTTGGTGAGAAAAGCACTCTATTTTTAGAAGAATTAGCTGAAACTATCGAGCAAAGATATAATGAAAGGCCTGAAAATTCGTATACTACATATTTATTTGAAAAAGGTATAGATAAAATATTAAAAAAAGTAGGAGAAGAAGCCTCTGAAGTAATTATTGCTGCTAAAAATGATGACAAAGAAGAATTACATTTAGAAACAGCAGATTTATTTTACCATTTATTTGTTTTATTTAGGGAAAAAGGGACAAGTTTTGAAGAGGTGTTAAAGGTGTTAAAAGAGAGGAGGGGCTAGAGTGAATATCTTTAAATGGGCTGAAGTTTGCCCTGAAACAAAGAATAAAATCTTAAAACGAGCCGAAGTTGATATCACAGAGCAAATGGAAATAGCCAAAGATGTAATTGCAGAAGTAAAAGAAATCGGCGATAGTGCCGTGTTTAAATATACTGAAAAATTTGACAAAGCCCTTCTTACTAAAGAAACTTTAAAAGTAACCCAGGAAGAAATAGAACAAGGCTTTAAAAATGTTGAACCTGAATTTAGAGAAACTTTAGAATTTGCAGCTAATAATATAAGGAAATTTCATGAAAAGCAGATGCCTGAAAGCTTATGGTTCACCGAAACCGTCAAAGGCGTAATGGTAGGAGAGCAAACTAATCCTATTTCAGATGTATGTATTTACGTGCCGAGGGGTAAAGGAAGTTTCCCTTCAGTTTTATTAATGCTTGCCATTCCTGCAATTGTTGCAAATGTTCCAAAGATAACAGTAATTACACCTCCTAATCCAGAAGGCAATTTAGATGATGCTGTATTAGCCGCAGCAAAAATAGCAGGGGTAACTGAAATCTATAAAGTCGGTGGAATCCAAGGGGTAGCGGCAGTAGCCTATGGAACGGAAACCATCCCTAAATGCAGTAAAATAATTGGACCAGGGAACTCCTTTGTGACAGCAGCTAAAAGATTATTGAGCGGAATAATAGATATTGGATCGCCAGCTGGACCAAGTGAAGCCATAATTTTATCAGATGGTAGTGTAGACCCTAAAAAAGTAGCTCTGGATTTTATGATCGAAGCCGAACACGGACCCGATTCAGCATCCTTACTTGTAACTCATGATGAAAAATTAGCTGAAGATGTAACTAAAATTGTGATCACGCAATTAGAAAAACTATCTCCTAAAAGAAGAGAATTCGTGCAAAGATCCATCAATAATTATGGGGGAATTATTTTAACTAACTCTTTAGAAGAATCCATAGATTTTGTCAATGAATATGCCCCAGAACACATGGAAGTAATGACGAAAAACCCTTTTGATATTTTACCACAAATAAAAAATGCCGGCGAAATCCTTCTAGGAGAAAATGCACCTATAAGTTTAGCCAACTTTGTACTAGGGCCTAATGCAATTTTACCCACAGGAGCAAAAGCTAAAACATATTCCAGCGTATCCGTCTTTGACTTTTTAAAAAGAACATCCGTAGGATATGTAACCGAAGAAGGATTTGACACAGTAAGGGACAAGGTTTCTATCTTCGCCCGTAAAGAAGGATTCGAAACCCACGCCCTCGCAGTTGAAGAAAGGTAGGAGATAAATAATGCTGATTAATGTAGAAAGAAAAACCCTTGAATCAAAAATGGAAGTTTATATAGATGATGGCCCACGTAATCCACAGATTAAAAAAGAAATCCAAACCCCTTTAGCCTTTTTTAATCATATGATCGAACAAATTGCCTGGCGCAGTGAATTAAATATAGGCATAAAGACAGAATTAGATGAATATTTCTTAAGTCATGTTATATGTGAAGATGTAGGAATTACCCTGGGTAAAGCTTTTAAAGAATTAGTCGAAAACAAATTAAAAGAAGGCGCTAAGGCTTATGGATTTGCTTATGCTACCATAGATGAATCCCTAGCTAGAGCAGTAGTTAGCTTTGAAAGTAGAGCGTATATTGACCTTAATTTAGAAAATATCGAAGTACCAGAATCTACAGAAAATATCCAATCGGAAGATTTAATTGCCTTTTTAGAAGGTTTTGCCCAAGGAGCACAGGCAACTTTACATATTGATCTTTTAAAAGGTAGACCCCAAAATGGACACCACCACTGGGAAAGTATTTTTAGAGCCGTAGGACAAGCCTTAAGAGATGCTATCGAAATTAGACCTTGGAGAAAAGATATGTCCGCAGGAGTAGCAGGTAAAATAGAATTTAAAACCGAAGTAACCGAGTAATTAGTGATATAATATAAACTACACATTATATCAAAAGTTCCTGGAGGTAAATCATGTTTCATTTCGTATATGCAGATGATGAGGGTAATGCCTATAATCATCCTAATTTATTAGCGGTAGCAAGGCTGGGTGCTAGTTTTGTTGAACCTACAGAAGAAGAACTAATTCCCCTACCAGAGGGGGCTTCTTTAACCATGATTCCTAATCGGACGCCAATAGTTATGGATATTGAGGGAAATTTCAAGAAATACACTAAAACAGGCTGGGCAGTAGGTGCTCTGTTGCCACAAGGATATACTAGAACGCTGTTACCTGCTTTTGTTAATGATAATGCTAAACCTACTCTTCCTTTATTTGGGTACTCAATGGTAGCTTTTAAAGATGGAGAATTTTATGTAGCGGCAAAATTAACTGATGAGGATGATAAGTGGAATCCACGTCATTTTAATACAGCCGACTTAGCACAGCGGGTTAAAAAGTTAACTGATAAATTTCCTGATAATAGAATAATAAAGCAAATAGGTCATTGTTCATTAACTTATGGATGTTTTACTGCTCAGAATATTTTTTATAATCGCTGGGAAGGGGGTATTCCCGTATCCCCTGTGTGCAATGCAAATTGTTTAGGGTGTATTTCTCTTCAGCCAAGTGAGTGTTGCCCTTCTCCACAGCAGCGGATTAATTTTAGACCGACAGTAAATGAAGTAGTTGAAATAGGGCTTAATCATTTAATAAGTTCAGACTCTATTATAAGTTTTGGACAAGGGTGCGAAGGGGAGCCGAGTCTCCAGGCAGATTTAATTTCGGAGGCCATTAAAAAGATCAGAGAAAAAACTTTAAGCGGTACTATTAATATGAATACCAATGCTGGGTATACTGAAGGTATCGAAAAAATCTGTAAAAGTAAAATAGATTCCTTAAGGGTTAGTTTAAATAGCGCTAATCCTAAAATGTACGATAGCTATTACAGACCCAATAATTATGATTTTGAAAATGTGCGTAAATCTTTATTAATTGCTAATGAAAATAATGTTTATACTTATTTAAACCTTCTTTCGTTTCCAGGAATTAATGATACCGAGGAAGAAATAGAGCATTTACTAAATTTAGTGCGTGAAACTGGAGTAAGGTCAATCCAAATTCGTAACCTAAATATTGATCCGGACTTTTTCTTAAAGCAAATACCTCTTCCAGAGTCAGAAGCCCTTGGAGTTCCGACCTTCTTAAAAATTTTAAAGGATGAATTACCAGGCGTGGAAATAGGCAATTATACCAAGCCCACCCGAGATTAAGCATGCCCTAGACTCCTAAAAACAGCTTGACTTGTCTAGGATAAAATATTATAATTTAGAAAGTGTTGTTATGCATACCGTAAGAAAGAGGTGAACCCGATGAAAAAAGAAATCCATCCAAAATATGAAACTGTAAAAGTTTCTTGCGTTTGTGGTGCTACATTCGAAACTAGATCAACTAAAGATGGCGAAGTAAAAGTGGAAATTTGTTCTAAATGTCATCCTTTTTACACTGGTAAAAAGCGTATGATTGACTCTACCGGTCGGGTAGATAGATTCAAGAAAAAATATGGTCTTAATTAATCTTGGCAGGGCGTACGCTCTGCTTTTTTGCTATCAAAGTCTAAATTTTGGCAGGTGAATATTACTATGGCAAGTTACGGTGGTCAGGCTCTGATTGAAGGAGTTATGATGCGAGGACAAGAGGATCTAGCAATTGCAGTAAGAAAAAGCGATAATGAAATTTCCTGCAAAATGGAGAAAATAACAGGAATATCTGCTAAATATCCTTTCTTAAAAAAACCTTTTCTAAGGGGTACAGTAGCCTTATTTGAATCATTAATAATGGGTATAAAGGCTTTAACATATTCTGCTAATGAATCAGTAGAAGCTGAAGAAGAAGAATTAAGTAATTTAGAAATTGCTTTTTCTATTGCTTTAGCTTTAGGACTTGGGATTTTACTATTTTTCATTGCTCCAGCAGTTTTTGCTCATTTATTACATCAATATGTTCAAGGGTCTTTTTTACAAAATGTTCTTGAAGGATTTATGAGAATCGGGATTTTCCTCTTGTATGTATTTGGCATATCGAGGATGAAAGATATTCAAAGAGTTTTCGAGTATCATGGTGCCGAGCATAAGGTAATTCATGCGTATGAGGCAGGAGAAGAATTAAAGGTAGAAAATTGCCGTAAATATACAACTCTTCACCCACGTTGTGGTACTAGTTTTTTATTAATTGTAATGGTAATTAGTATTTTGATTTTTTCCCTTTTTGGTGTAGAAATTTTTTGGTGGCGCTTACTATCTAGGGTTATCTTATTACCAGTGATTGCAGGTGTTTCTTATGAGATTTTAAAGTTAGCAGGGAAATATTGTGACAATCCAATTATGAAAATTGTAAACAAACCAGGTTTAATGATGCAAAAATTAACAACAGGTGAACCTGATGACAGTCAATTAGAAGTAGCTCTTCGTGCTTTACAAGGAGTTCTAGATGCTGAAAAAGGCGAGGATACTTGCAAAATATAGAAAATATAGATATACTGATTATCTGATTATTCCATTTTAACCAAGGTAGGGTGAAAAAATGTTTGATAAATTACAACATATAGAAGATAAATACGAAAATTTAAATACTTTAATGAGTGATCCAGATGTATTAAATAATCCCCAAGAATTACAAAAACATGCTAAAACTCAATCAGATTTAGCAGAAATAGTCGAAGTTTTTCGTAGATATAAAGTAGTAAACGAGCAATTAGAAGATGCTAAAGCTTTGATAGAGGATAAATTAGATCCAGAAATGAAAGAAATGGTAGAGCTAGAAATTGGTGAATTACAAGAAGAAAAAGCAAATTTAGAAAGTAAACTTAAAATCCTTCTATTACCAAAAGACCCTAATGACGAGAAAAACGTAATTGTAGAAATTAGGGGAGGGGCCGGAGGAGATGAGGCAGCTTTATTTGCTGCTGAATTATATCGGATGTATACGCGTTACGCTGAAACAAAAGGCTGGAAAACAGATATATTAAGCTCTCATTACACCGATATTGGTGGATATAAAGAAGTTTCTTTTTCTGTAGAAGGCCATGGAGCTTATAGTAAGCTTAAATATGAAAGTGGTGTACACAGAGTACAAAGAGTTCCTTCGACAGAATCAGGAGGAAGAATTCATACCTCAACAGTAACAGTAGCCGTACTACCAGAAGCAGAAGATGTAGAGGTAAATATTGATGCTAATGATTTACGGATTGATGTATTTTGTTCTAGTGGACCAGGTGGGCAGTCTGTAAATACAACTCAATCAGCTGTAAGGGTGACACATATTCCAACAGGGCTAGTTGTATCATGCCAAGATGAAAAATCTCAGCATAAAAATAAAGATAAAGCTTTAAAGGTATTAAGAGCACGTTTATTAGAAAAATTTGAAGGTGAGCAGGCGGGTGAATTAGCTGCTACTCGTAAAACACAAGTAGGTACAGGAGATCGTAGTGAGAGAATTAGAACGTATAATTTCCCACAAGGTAGGGTTACAGATCATCGTATCGGACTTACACTTCATAAATTAGATCAAATGCTTTTAGGAAATATTGAAGAAGTAATTGTAGCGCTTACAACTACTGATCAAGCAGAAAAATTAAAGCAGGTGGATTAATATGGAACGAAATTCTAAACCGCAAACTGTAAAAGAAATATTACAGTGGGCGGTTATTTTTTTAGGTCGAGATAAAAGGCTAGAAGCAGAACTTTTACTAGCGCAGGTGCTAAATTTTTCGCGTGCAAAATTATTAGCTTATCCAGAAAAAGTTCTAAACCAAGATGAGCTTCATAAATTTGTAGAGAGAGTAAATTTAAGAAAAGATGGCGAGCCTCTTCAGTATATTTTAGGTACCGAAGACTTTATGGGATTAGATTTTAAAGTAACTGAGAACGTTCTGATTCCTCGTTCAGATACAGAGATAATGGTAGAAAAAGTAATTGAAAATGTGGATAAAACAAAGAGTATTCGCATTTTAGATTTATGTACAGGAAGTGGCGCCATTGCAGTAAGTTTGGCTAAATATTTACCACTAAGTAAGATTACGGCTGTAGATATTTCGGCAGAAGCCCTAGATGTGGCACGATTTAATGCTCGGGCTAATGAGGTAGATGGACAAATTAATTTTTGCCAAAGTGACCTTTTTAAAGATCTTGATCCTGAAATGAAATTTGAGATTATTGTGAGTAATCCTCCTTATATTACAAGTAGAGAAATGACAGAGTTACCTAAAGATGTGCAAAAAGAACCACATTTAGCTTTATGGGGGGGCCTAGATGGGCTGGATTTTTATAGAAGAATAGCTAAAAATTCTCCAGAATTTATTATTCCAGGGGGAGAATTATTTTTAGAAATAGGCTATAAACAGGCTTTAGAGGTTAGTAGTTTTTTACAAACAAGTGGATTTAAAAGCATAGAAGTGATTAAAGACTGGAACCAGCTTGACCGCGTAGTGTATGGGAAATATTAGCAGGGAAAGTCAGCCAAAATTTTTTTAATTACTTTTTGAAATCTTGTGCTATAATCTATATTAGAAAAGGAAGTTGGCGGTTAAGATTTTTTATGAACTAGAAAATTAAAGTAAAAGCAGGAAAAACTGTTACCCTTTAGAATTAATATTAAGAATATTAATTTAGGTGAAAATGTTACAAAAATTAGAGAAGAATAATAAGGTTATGTAAAAGTATTAAAAATATAAACAAATTAAGCAATTTAATACCTTAATAAGGAAGTGATGCTGGGGTTTTATTCTGTGCAATTATTAATTCATAGTAAGGATAATTAAAAGGAGGAAGCTATTTTGAATAAGTTTGTCAATTTTTTAAGAGACTATTCCATACCTTTAATCGCTGGTGTATTTGTAGCTTTAATTTGGGCTAATACTGCACCAGAAAGTTATCACACTGTAATGGAAACAGAATTAATACTTGGAAAGGATTTTCATTTCCTTGTAAATGATATTTTTATGGCCTTTTTCTTCTCAATTGCAGCTGTAGAGATTGTCGTAAGTGTAATGAAGGGCGGAGCCCTAAACCCTGTTAAAAAAGCTATTAACCCATTATTTGCAACATTTGGTGGAGTTCTTGGACCAGTTGCGGTTTATTTCATTTTAAACCATTTCTTTGGTGCTCCAGAATTTGCTAGAGGTTGGGGTATTCCAACAGCGACTGATATCGCGCTTGCATGGTTAGTTGCTAGAGTAGTTTTTGGTGCAGGACATCCAGCAGTAAAATTCTTATTACTATTAGCTATCGTTGACGATGGCCTTGGTCTTGGAATTATTGCTATATTCTATCCGGATCCATTACATCCAGTAGCACCTATTTATTTATTAGGAGTGCTTGGAGCGATGGTATTAGCATTTGCTCTTAAAAAGATGAAAGTGCAAAGCTATCTCCCATATATTTTTGGGGCAGGTACCTTAAGCTGGGTATGTTTACATTATGCTCATTTACATCCAGCTTTAGCCTTAGTATTTATCGTACCATTTTTACCACATGATCCTAGCGAGCCAGATAGTTCATTAATGAATTTTGAACATGCCTTTAAGCCATTTGTAGACTTTGGATTATTTTTCTTTGGACTTTCAAATGCCGGTGTGGAACTTTCAGGTATTGGCGCATTAACTTGGATCGTTCTTTATGCCTTGATCTTTGGTAAAGTAATTGGAATCTGGGGAATGGCAAATATTGGAAAAATGCTAGGATTCCCTTTACCAGATGGTATGGGTCAAAAAGAATTAATTACCGTGGGTGTAGTAGCTGCAATGGGATTAACAGTTGCTTTATTCGTATCAGGAGCAGCCTTTGTAGACCCAGTAATTCAAGGAGCAGCGAAAATGGGAGCCTTATTTAGTGGATTTGTTGCTATTTTAGCTGTAATTGTAGGTAAGGTATTTAATATTAAAAAAATAGAAGAATAGATAAATTAATGAATAGATAAATTAATGAAAGCTATAAGCAGATACTACCTAGTAATTAGGTGGTTTCTGCCTTTTTTATGCTATAATTAAGAAGCTTAGGCAAATAAAAGTTCTAAGGAGAAAGTGAAAATGGGAAACTATAAAGATATTAACGAAATACCACGTTATGAACAAATAGCAGTTGATTTAGCCACAAAGGTTGCGCATCGTGATTATCCTGAAGGAACAAAGCTCTATGGTCGTTCTACCCTTGCTGGACAATATAATGTCTCACCAGAAACTATTAGAAGAGCCGTTGCTTTATTACAAACTATGAATATCGTAGAAGTAGTGACAGGTAAAGGAATAATTGTTAAAAATCATCATGCAGCTCTGCAATATATTGAGAGTTTTAAACAAAGAAGAGCATTAGCAGAAGCACAAGAGGAATTTTCAAAGCTTTTAAAAGAGCGAAGAGAAATAGATATAGCAATTGAACAGCAAATTAAAAAAATAATGAATTTTAGCTCTCGTTTGGTTAATATTTTGCCAAAGGTAGAAGAAGTCGTTATCCCTGAAGATTCTCTTTTAGTGGGTAAAAGTTTAGTAGAAGTTGATTTTCGTAGTAAAACTGATGCTACCGTTTTATCAATTGAAAGAAATGGAGCTGAGAATTTCTCACCTGATATCAATATGCTTTTATTAGAGGGAGATGTGTTAGTGTATATTGGCCCTGAAAACTCTAAGAAAAAGGTTGAAAAGTTTGTTAATGCGTAAAATAATTTATACATCCTAAATCTTTGGGATGTATTTTTTTATGTTATAATAAATGAAAATTTGAAAAATATAATTTGGTTGGTGAAAATTTTGCAAACATATTACTGGAAGACATCAGTAAAGGATCCAGATGAAAGTAGTATAGAAATAGCAGCAGATTTACTAAAAAAAGGAGAAATTATCGGTTTCCCTACTGAGACTGTGTATGGCCTCGGAGCCAATGGTCTTGATGAGAAAGCTATCGAAAAAATATACAGGGCAAAAGGCAGGCCCAGTGATAATCCTTTAATCTTACATATAGATTCTGAAGAAATGTTAAAAACTTTAGTCACTACGATTTCAGCTGAAACTAAAAAAATTATCAGGGAATTTTGGCCAGGTCCTTTAACCTTAGTATTACCAAAATCTAAAATAGTTCCTTCCATTATAACAGCAGGATTAGACACGGTGGCGGTAAGAATGCCAGCCCATAAGGTTGCGTTAAAATTAATTAAAAAAACAGGATTACCCATAGCGGCGCCAAGTGCAAATTTGTCAGGAAAGCCTAGTCCTACAACAGCAGAGCATGTATGGCATGATTTAGCAGGAAAAATTGCAGGAATCATTGATGCAGGCCCTACGGGTATAGGTGTGGAATCAACGGTATTAGATTTAAGTGGGGAAATACCGACAATTTTAAGACCAGGAGGGGTTACTAGGGAGCAGCTCCGCTCTTTAATTGGAAGAGTAGAATATGACCCCGCCCTAAAGAATAAAGATGAACTTCCAAGATCTCCAGGAATGAAATATACCCATTATTCTCCAGATGCAGAAGTGATTTTAGTTTCGGATATTGCGAAATTACACGATTGTGCCCAGGAAGATATATCTAAAGGGTTAAAAGTAGGCTTGATGATTTCTGAAGAAGGTCATAAGGAAATAAAGGACAATATAAGTAAAGAAGTAAAAATAGAGAAATTAGGCTCAAGGAAAAGGTTAGAAGAAGCCACAGCACAGGTTTATGGGGCACTAAGAAAATTAGATGGGGAAAAGGTAAATATTATTTATGTAGAAATGTTCCCAGAAGAAGGAATTGGAGTAGCCTTAATGAATAGATTAATAAAAGCTGCAGGGGAGAAACAAGTATAAATAATTTTGGGTTTTTAACATACACTATGCAAGAGACTATTTCTAGGAGGTAACTATGGATTTACCAGCAATTTTCATCGTATCTATCGCCCTTGGAATCGATGCATTTTCTCTTTCTTTAGGAATTGGATTAAGTGGAGTAAAAAGAAAGCAAGTTTATTTAGTTTCTATTGTAGTAGCTATTTTTCATATAATTATGCCTTTAATTGGTTTATATTTAGGCATGACTTTAGGAAACTTTGTAGGGCCAATTGCAGGAAAGATTGGTGCTTTAGTTTTAATTTTTATCGGAGCCCAGGCTATCTGGAAAAAATGGCGTTCTCGTAATGAAGCTGAGAATAATAGTATAATATCTATAAATCATCCCTTAGGTTTAATCTTAATGGCGATTAGCGTATCTCTTGATGCCCTTACGGTAGGATTTGGCCTGGGTACTCTTAGGGTAGATTTAACCTTAACCGTAATAATTATGGGAGCAGTAGCAGGAATCATGACCTTTATGGGATTAATCTTTGGGAAAAAGTTAAATCATAGCTTTGGAGAAAAGGCAGAGTTAGTAGGAAGTCTTATTTTAATTATTATTGGAATAAGGTTATTATTTTAATTAACGACAGGGGGTATAAATATGAAGAAAGTTTTATTTATTTGTACAGGTAACACCTGTAGGAGCAGTATGGCAGAAGCAATTGCAAAAAAAATAATTTCAGAAAATGCAGAATTTGAAAATATATTAGTAGCTTCTGCTGGTGTTTATGCCCTAGCAGGAGATAAGGCAAATGATCACGCGATTATAGTTGCTCATGAAAATGGAGCAAATTTAGAGAATCATATGGCCCAATTACTTAGTCACGAATTAATCAAAGAAGCAGATTTTATTTTTACAATGACAAGCTCTCATAAAGGACAAGTCCTAGCTATGTATCCTGAAGCAGAGCATAAGACGTTTTTATTAAAGGAATATGCAAATGACCCGACCCTTGAAGTAATGGATCCTTTTGGACAATCTTTAGAGGTATATCGGCAAACTTATCAGGAATTAAGTAATTTAATTTCGGAAATTCTGCCTAAGGTTCAGGGGCTTTAAAGGAAGAAAGGTGAATTTATTATAGGCGCTACGCACGCTCGGTCAAAAAAAGGAAGGAGCTCCAGTAATTGCAGGAAACCCTTAAACTCGCTATCGCTCAAACAGTAAGGGCTTCTTATCTGCAATTACCTCCGCTCTTTTTATTTAATCTCGCTAATAGCTTCGCTTATAATAATAAATTCACCTTTTTATAATTGGAAGCTTGTTTCAAGTTCATTTTTGTATAATAACTTAGTTTTTACAGTTTACCTTTCTAAAGGTTTCTTAGATGATTACTAAGACTATTTGTTATTATAAGTGGAAAAATTGCGAGTTCAAATCAAAAAGCGTAGGTAGCTTTAGATAAGAATGGATCCGCTGTTTGAGCGATAGCGAGTTCGGGCCATTCCTAAAGCTATCGGAGCTTATTCCGTTTAACTGTCCGAGCTTTTTGGAACGTTGATAACAAATTGTCTTTCCTTTTATTTAAACTTAGGCAGGATAATTCGTGTTATTATGGTAATATATATAAACAATATTAGGAGTGATAAAATGAAAGTAGCTTTAGGATCAGATCATGGTGGCTTTGCTTTAAAAGAAGAAATAAAAAATACTTAGAAGAAAAAAACATAGAATATAAAGATTTTGGCACAAATAATACAGATTCATGTGATTATCCGGATATTGCCTTGCCTCTTGCAAATGAAGTTGCGGCAGGAAATTTTGACCGTGGCATTTTAATTTGTGGCACAGGTATTGGTATCGGCATAGCAGCTAATAAGGTAAAAGGTATAAGGGCAGCTTTATGTCATGACACTTTTTCGGCACATGCTAGTAGAGAACATAATGACGCTAATATTCTAACAATGGGTGAAAGGGTAATCGGAAAAGGATTAGCTATGGATATCGTTGATATTTGGCTACAGACCGAATTCACTGCTGGACGTCATCAAAATAGAGTAGATAAAATTTCAGAAATTGAAAAGGCTTAAAATTTACAAGTAGGGGTTATTAACGTTTAAGTATTTGAATTTTCAAGTATTTAGATGTGTAGTTTTGGAGTTTGTTTTAAAATTAATAATTATTTTACGGGGGTGTACCAAATGATTGACTTAAAGGCAATTGAGGAAAATACCAAAAATGCTGTAGAGGAATTATTAGAGGTAGCAAAATTAGAAAAAGGACAAATTTTCGTGGTGGGTTGTAGTACCAGTGAAGTGGCAGGGTCACATATTGGGTCATCAGGGAGCCTGGAAATTGGCGAGGCAATTTTTAATGGATTATATCCTCCTTTAAAGGAAAGAGGAATCCACCTAGCTGTACAGTGCTGTGAACATTTAAATAGAGCATTAGTAGTGGATAAAGAAATGGTAGAAAAGTTTAATTTAGAACAAGTAACTGTTTTCCCTCATCAAAAAGCAGGGGGATCCTTTGCCACTTATGTATTTCATAAACTAGAAAATAGCGTGATGGTTGAACATATTAAAGCTCATGCAGGAATTGATATTGGAGATGCGTTAATTGGAATGCATTTAAAACATGTAGCCGTTCCTGTAAGATTAAAAGTAAAAACAATTGGTGAGGGACATGTAACAGCAGCACGAGTACGTCCTAAATTAATTGGAGGCGAAAGAGCTAAATATTGTTTATAGGTGAATAATAATTTAAAAGAGGTGGATAATATGGATAGTATTAAAGAATTTATAGCTCCTTTAGATCCTGAAGTAGCTGAAGCGATCAAAAAAGAAGAAAAACGTCAGTTCGAGAAAATTGAGTTAATTGCATCAGAGAACTTTGTAAGTGATGCTGTAATGGCTGCGCAGGGGTCTGCATTAACTAATAAATATGCAGAAGGTTATCCAGGAAAAAGATATTATGGTGGATGTGAACATGTTGATGTCGTGGAAGATTTAGCAAGAGATAGAGCTAAAAAACTATTTGGTGCTGAACATGCAAACGTTCAACCACATTCAGGGGCAAATGCTAATACAGCTGTTTATTTTGCTATGTTAAAGCCAGGGGATACAGTTTTAGGTATGAATTTAAGTCATGGCGGACATTTAACTCATGGTAGCCCTGTAAATATCTCAGGAGTATACTTTAATTTCTGTGAATATGGTGTAAGTAAAGATAATGAAACAATTGATTATGAAGAAGTTTTAGCAAAGGCTAAAGAAGTTAAGCCTAAAATGATAGTAGCAGGAGCTAGTGCATATGCTAGAACAATTGATTTTGCTAAATTTAGAGAAATAGCTGATGAAGTAGGAGCATATTTAATGGTAGATATGGCTCATATTGCTGGTCTTGTAGCAGCTGGACTTCATCCAAACCCAGTACCTCATGCACACTTTGTAACTACTACTACTCATAAAACCTTAAGAGGACCTCGTGGTGGTATGATTCTTTGTAAAGAAGAGTTTGCAAAGCAAATTGATAAGGCAATCTTCCCTGGAATTCAAGGTGGACCACTTATGCATATAATTGCTGCAAAGGCAGTAGCTTTTTACGAAGCTTTACAACCAGAGTTTACTAATTACCAAAAGAGAATAATTTCAAATGCTACAGCTTTAGCTAATGCATTAAAAGATAATGGTTTTAGAATTGTTTCAGGTGGTACAGATAATCACTTAATGTTGATTGATCTTCAAGATAAAGGTTTAACCGGTAAAGAAGCCGAAAAAATGTTAGATGAAGCAGGAGTAACAGCAAATAAAAACACTATACCTTTTGATCCACAAAGTCCATTTGTAACAAGTGGTATTAGAATTGGAACCCCAGCTGTAACTACAAGAGGAATGGGACCAGAAGATATGGTGAAGATAGCTGAAATCTTTAATTTAGTTTTAATACAAAAGGATAATGAAAAGGCTAGCAAAAAAGTACTTGAGCTTACATCAGGCTTTCCATTATTTAAATACTAATTTATAATAGACATAATCTTGGTTTTTCAAAATAGGAGGCTTTTTTTAATGGCAAAAGTACATATTTTAGATCATCCCTTAATTCAACATAAACTTACATTTATTAGAGACAAAAATACAGGTTCAAAAGAATTTAGAGAACTTGTCGAAGAAGTATCTATGCTGATGGCTTATGAAGTTACACGTGATTTTGCACTTAAAGATATTGAAATCGAAACACCAGTTACGACAACAAAAGGACAAGTAATCGCAGGACGTAAAGTAGTAATTGTACCAATTTTAAGAGCAGGAATTGGGATGGTTAGCGGAATGGTAAATCTTATTCCAGCTGCTAAAGTAGGACATATCGGTTTATATCGTGATCCAGAAACATTACAGCCTGTTGAATATTATTGCAAACTTCCATCTGATTTAAATGAAAGAGAATTAATCGTTATTGATCCTATGCTTGCCACAGGTGGATCAGCTTCAGCTGCAATTAAATTTTTAAAAGATCGTAAAGTAAAAAATATAAAATTAGTATGCTTATTAGCAGCTCCTGAAGGAATTAAAAAGGTGCAAGAAGAACATCCAGACGTAGATATCTATTTAGCAGCAGTAGATGAAAAGCTAGACGATCACGGATATATCGTACCAGGCTTAGGCGATGCTGGAGACAGGCTCTTTGGTACAAAGTAAGGAGAGAAGGTAATGCGTCCAAGCTGGAATGAATATTTTATGGAGATTACCGAAGTAGTAGCAAAAAGATCAACATGCCTGCGGAGAAAAGTAGGCGCAGTTTTAGTAAAAGATAAAAGAATTTTAGCAACGGGCTATAACGGAGCTCCAAAAAAACTGGAGCACTGCGAAAACCTAGGCTGCCTGAGAGAAGAAATGTCAGTACCTAGTGGACAGCGACACGAACTATGTAGAGCCATCCATGCCGAACAAAACGCAATAATCCAAGCAGCTACTCATGGCATTCAAATTGAAGGAGCAATCCTTTATAGCACAACATTTCCCTGCGTTTTATGCAGTAAAATGCTGATAAATGCCGGAATAACAAAAATAGTTTATCAAGGAAACTACCCCGATGAACTAGCAAAAATACTCCTAAAGGAAGCAGGAGTAGAAATCGAGCATTATGAAAAAGATCTTAAACCATAAACTATAATAAACAAAAGCTATATCAAAAACGAAAAAACGAAAATAAAAACAAAAACAAAAACGAAAACAAAAACAATAACAAAAAAAGAAAACAAAAACAAAAATGGCAACAAACAAAATAATTAATACCTACAAAATATTAAGGACAAATAGGCTTTTACCGCGCACCAGCAAAGTAAAAGCCTTCCTTGACCCTAATACTAATCGAGTGCGAGCAAAATCAGGTTAAAATTTATTTACATAAAAAAGAAAAGGTAATTTATTATCATAAACGGAAAAATTGCGAGTTTAAATTAGTTAAAGTTTATTTACTATAAAAGAAAAAAGGTATTTTATTATCATAAGCACAGCAATAGCGAGCAAAAACTGGTTAAAGTTTATTTACATAAAAAAGAAAAGGTAATTTATTATCATAAGCGGAAAAATGGCGAGCTTAAATAAAAAAAGCGGAGATGATTTCAGAAAAGAATGAGTCCACTGTTTGAGCGATAGCGAGTTTGGATCATTCCTGAAATTAGCGGAGCTTATTCCTTTAGCATGTTTGAGCTTTTTGGAGCGTTGATAATAAATTACCTTGATCCCTTATTAACCACCCCCTTACTAATTTACATCAAGTTAGTGATAACAACCAACTTATGTATAACATTAGCTAATGCTTTTCATAACAGAATCAATTATACCTGTTAGTGAAAATACTTTGCAAAAAGAACTTCTTTTAAAAAAGGATTTTTCATAACCTAGGTAGAAACCATATATAAATTAGTTATAAGCTTCTTGAATATAGTCATAAACAAAAATCATAATTCACGGCCTAATTTTTTTGCATAAAATTATCACTATCATACGCATAAAATTTTTAACACTTATGATAATATTTATGAATGACTTAATAGGATAAAAGTATTATAATAATGATAGCAACTTACAACTTATGAGGTGAGTGAAGGTGGGCAAGAAACCCCAGTCTTTCAAATTTATCTACTATGGAATGACCTTTGGGATGACGATGGTGATTAGCCTATACCTAGGATATAAAGGAGGAACATGGTTAGATAATTATTTTGGGACTAAAACCATATTTTCTTTACTAGGAATTCTTTTAGGGATAGCTGTTACGTTTAAGAATTTATGGGAAACCTTAATGGATATGAGTAAAGATAAAAATGAAATTAATAAAGATAAAGATAAAGATAAAGATAAAGATAAAGATAAAGATAAAGATAAAAATAAAAATAAAAGATAAAGATAAAAATAAAGTGAGCAAAGTTAAAAGTTAAAAGTTAAAAGTTAAAATTTAAGAAAAAAGGTCTTAGCTGGTGATTATATGATTTTTGCAGTAGTTAAAGGATTTTTATTAGGCTTACTAGTTAGCATCTTTAACCATTATATAGTTATAAGAGTGGCAAATAGAATGACTAGTGAGAATATTCATAGTTTCAAAGGTAAAGTAGTTTTTAGGTATTTGATTCGTTATGCTACTAATTTACTAGCTCTTTTCTTAGTTTATAAAAATATGCCGATGTTAATTGCTACTGCAATCGGATTAACCTCGGTGAAAAATTATTTATATATAAAATACATTTTAAAAAAGGAAGGGGGGGAATAATTTATGGAACATGGCCCAGGATCACTTTTTCATATTTTTGGTTTTAATATAACTAGTGAAATTACTACTATGTGGGGAATTATGATTTTTCTTATAATAATTTCATTAGTAGCAACCAAAAATTTAAAGCTAGTTCCATCAGGATTACAAAATATTATGGAATATGGGTTAGAAACCCTCTTAAACTTTTTTGGTGACTTAATGGGAGAAAAAAATGCCAGAAAGTATTTACCGTTACTTGCTAGCTTTTTTATCGTAATTTTAATCTCTAACTATTCTGGCTTGTTACCTGGATCAGGGCATATCGCTGGATTAAAGGCACCAACAAGTAATATTAATACAACAGTTGGTTTAGCTTTAGTGGTTTTCTTCACTTCTCATTTTATGGGAATAAAAGAAAAAGGATTAGGATATTTTAAGCATTTTATTGAGCCATTTCCTTTATTATTACCACTAAATCTAATTGAAGAACTAGTTAAACCCTTATCGTTATCTCTTCGTCTTTACGGTAATATTTTTGGTGAAGAGATGGTAATTGCCAGCTTATTTGCAATGGTACCATTAATAGTACCATTACCAATGATGCTGCTTAGTTTATTATTTGGTTTAATCCAAGCTTTTGTGTTTACGTTACTTGCTGCTATTTATATTAATACGGCAACAGCAGGACACTAAGCTATTTAGGTAGTAAAAATTAAAATTAAGTTAAAGATTTGGAGAAGGGGGGTTATTTTAATGAGTATAGGAGCTGGTTTAATCGCGTTAGCGGCTGCTCTTGCTGTAGGTTTAGGAGCAATCGGACCTGGTATTGGTCAAGGTAATGCAGCGGGAAAAGCAATGGAGGCTATTGCTCGTCAACCTGAAGCAGTAGGTGATATTCGTACTTCTTTAATTTTATCTTTAGCATTCATGGAAGCACTAACAATCTATGGTTTATTAATTGCGTTCTTATTATTAGGTAAGATTGGTTAGTAGTTTCAAACAGGGCGATTGGAGAGATTCCAATCGCCTCCATGATATTTTTGGGTCTTTGTGAGAGGAGGTTAGGATGTGGATCTTAGTTTAAATGAGATCATAATGGCAATGGCAAACTTCCTGCTAATGGTTGTCATTTTAAATAAATTCTTATATAAACCCATTGTCAAGGTATTAGATGAGAGAAAAGAATCTATTCAAGGCAATTTAGATGAAGCTGAAAAAACTAAAACTGATGCCGAAGGAATTAAAAAAGAATACCAAGAACAATTAAAAAGCGCTCGTAAAGAAGCCCAAGACATTATAACAAAAGCTACAAAATTAGGTGATGAAAGTAAAGAAGATTTACTTAGACAGGCTAAAATTGAAGCTGATAAAATTTCTCAAAGGGCAAAAGAAGATATTGAAAGAGAAAAAGGCAAAGCTATTTCTGAGGTAAGAGATGAGGTTGCTAACTTATCTATCTCAGTAGCTGAAAAGATACTTGGGCAAAAACTTGAAAAGAAAAATCACGAAAAAATGATACATGATTTTGTTAAAGAGGTAGGCGATTCCAAGTGAAAAATAAAGCTGTAGCACGTCGTTATGCCCAAGCCTTATTTGAAATTGCTCAGGAAAAAGAAGCCATCGATCTTTACGAAGAAGAATTGAAATTTATAATCGAGGAAATAAAAAATTCTAAAAACCTAGAACTTACTTGGGTTAATAAAGAAATTGTTACTGATGAAAAAAGAAACATTTTTAAAGAAATTTTTGGTGATAAAGTATCAGAAATTATTCTTAATACTCTTTTCGTATTAATTGATAAACATCGTGAATTAATTTTAGAAGGAATTCTAGAAGTTTATCAGCAATACGCAGATGAATCAAGAAATATTCAAGATGCAGAAGTTTCATCAGCAGTGCAATTAACGGATAAAGATTTTAATGAATTAACAGAAAAACTTTCGGCTATGACAGGAAAAAACATCCGACTTACAGTAAAAGTTGATCCTTCAATAATTGGAGGATTAGTAGTAAGAATTGGAGATAAGGTCATAGATGGTAGCGTTGTAAAACGTTTAAGCGTAATGAAAAAACGTATGAAAAATGCACAGTTTTCGCGGATTGGAGTGAGGGACTGAAATGAGTATACGACCAGAAGAAATAAGTTCTATTTTGAAAAAACAAATTGAAAATTATAGTGAACAGGTTGAAGTTTCTCATGTCGGTACTGTTATACAGGTTGGTGACGGTATTGCCCGTGTATATGGACTACAAAATGCTATGGCCGGAGAACTCTTAGAATTTACTGGCGGCATTTATGGGATGGCTCTTAACCTAGAGGAAGATAATATAGGTTGCGTTATCTTAGGACCTTTTACCCAAATTAAAGAAGGGGATGAGGTTAAACGTACAGGAAGAATCGTGGAAGTTCCAGTTGGAGATGCCATGATTGGTAGAGTTGTGAATTCTTTAGGCCAACCGATAGATGGTAAAGGACCTATCGACACTGATAAATTTAGACCAATTGAAGCAAATGCTCCTGGTGTAATTTACCGTAAATCTGTACATCAGCCCCTCCAAACAGGTTTAAAAGCAATTGACTCAATGGTTCCAATTGGTAGAGGCCAGAGAGAATTAATTATCGGAGATAGACAAACAGGAAAGACAGCAGTAGCAATTGACACAATGATTAATCAAAAGGGTCAAGACGTAATTTGTATTTATGTTGCTATCGGACAAAAAGCATCAACAGTAGCAAGTGTTGTTAATAAATTAGAACAAGCTGGTGCGATGGAATATTCAATCATTGTAACAGCAACAGCATCTGAACCAGCACCGATGTTATACATAGCTCCTTACTCTGGTTGTGCTATTGGAGAAGAATTTATGTATAACGGTAAAGATGTCCTAATAATTTATGATGATTTATCAAAGCAAGCAGTTGCTTATCGTGAATTATCACTATTATTAAGGCGTCCGCCAGGTAGAGAAGCATATCCTGGGGATGTATTCTACTTACACTCTCGTTTACTAGAAAGATCGGCTAAACTTAGCGATGATTTAGGTGGCGGTTCGATGACTGCTCTACCTATTATTGAAACTCAAGCAGGAGACGTTTCGGCATATATTCCGACAAACGTTATTTCAATTACAGATGGTCAAATTTTCTTAGAAGCAGATTTATTTTTCTCAGGTGTTAGACCTGCAATCAACCCTGGTATATCAGTATCAAGGGTAGGGGGATCTGCTCAAACTAAAGCAATGAAAAAGGTAGCAGGACCACTTCGTTTAGACCTTGCGCAGTATAGGGAACTTGCAGCTTTTGCACAGTTTGGTTCTGACCTTGATAAAGCAACAGCAGCTCGTCTAAATCGTGGTGAAAGATTATTAGAAATTTTAAAGCAAAAACAATATCATCCAATGCCAGTAGAAGAGCAAGTATGTATTATTTATTGCACGGTTAACGGACATATAGATGATGTTCCAGTAGAAAAGGTAAAAGGATTTGAAGAGGGATTCTTAAAATCCCTCAGAAATTCAAACTATAAAGAATCAGTACTAGAAGATTTAAAGAAAAATGGTGCTTTAAATGAGAAATCAGAAGCAGCATTAAAGCAAGCAATAAAAGAATTTAAGGAAACCTTCCTAGTGTAATAATCTAACCCCTAAGTGAAGGTGGTGAATATAAATGGCAAATTCCAGAGATATAAAAAGAAGGATTAAAAGTATCCATAATACGCAGCAAATAACTAAAGCTATGAAAATGGTTGCAGCTTCTAAATTAAGAAAATCACAAGAATCTGTACTCCTAGCGAGACCATATTCAGAAAAGTTAAGAGATATATTATCAAGGATTATGTCAGCAAATATTGATTTAAATGATCCCTTATTAGAAGTAAGGCCAGCTAAAAAGATAGCTTATGTGGTTATTACTGCTGAGCGAGGGCTTGCAGCGGGTTATAATATTAACCTTATTAAAAAAGCTAAGCAAGAAATTGATGGTCATAGCGATAAAGAAGTAAGCATTTTAACCGCGGGTAAAAAAGGTAAAGCTTTCTTTGAAAAAAACAACTATCAAATAGATACAGACTTTGGTTCTATCAGTGATATTCCCACTTTAAATGAGGCAAAGACTATTGCAAGAAAGATAAAAGAGGATTACAGTAATGAGAATTATGATGAAATTTATTTAGTTTATACTAAATTTGTTTCGGTTATAAATCAAGTTCCACAGGTGACAAAATTATTACCAATTGATACTGAAATAGAGGGAGAAGAAACCCCAGGTGAATTGGATTATATTTTTGAACCTAATACTGAAATAGTATTAAATCAATTACTACCTCTTTATTTGCAAAACCAAGTTTTTGGTGCCTTAATGGAAGCTAAAGCAAGTGAACATGGCGCGAGAATGACGGCGATGGATTCGGCGACTAATAATGCTGATGATATGATTGATAGCTTAGAGTTAACTTATAACAGAGCTCGTCAAGCAGCAATCACAAATGAAATCTCCGAAATCGTTGCAGGTGCAAATGCTTTACAAGGTTAATTGGGGTAGCTGACTACTAATAAAGGAGGTAAGACGGTCATGAACTCAGGAAAAGTAGTACAGGTAATTGGTCCGGTTATAGACGTTGAGTTTGCTCCTGGAAAATTACCTGATATATATAATGCGGTAGTTATTCGTACAGAAGATCAAGAAAACAAGGACTTTGAAATAGACTTAACATTAGAAGCTGCCCAACATTTAGGAAATAATACCGTTCGTTGTGTAGCCATGTCTTCAACTGATGGATTAGTTAGAGGCATGAAGGTTATAGATACTGGTAAGCCAATTTCTGTGCCAGTTGGAGAAGGAACATTAGGCAGAATTCTAAATGTTACAGGGGATGCCATAGACGAGAGGGGCCCTGTAAAAGCTGATGACAGTTGGTCAATTCATAGACCTGCTCCAAGCTTTGAAGAGCAAAACCCAGCAACTGAAATTCTAGAAACAGGAATTAAGGTAATCGACTTATTAGCTCCTTACTCTAAAGGTGGTAAAGTAGGATTATTCGGTGGTGCGGGTGTTGGTAAGACAGTTTTAATCCAGGAATTAATTAGAAATATAGCTCACGAACATGGTGGATATTCAGTATTTGCTGGTGTTGGAGAGCGTACTCGTGAAGGTAATGACCTGTGGCATGAGATGCAGGATTCTGGCGTTATCGACAAAACTGCCTTAGTATTTGGTCAAATGAATGAGCCACCGGGGGCTCGTCAAAGAATAGGTTTAACAGGACTTACAATTGCGGAATACTTTAGAGATGTGCAAAAGCAAGACGTACTTTTATTTATAGATAATATTTTCCGCTTTACTCAAGCAGGATCTGAGGTTTCTTCATTATTAGGTCGTATGCCATCTGCCGTTGGTTATCAGCCAACACTTGCAACAGAAATGGGTAATCTTCAGGAAAGAATTACCTCAACAAAGCAAGGGTCAATCACATCCGTTCAAGCTGTTTATGTTCCAGCGGATGACTTAACAGACCCAGCACCAGCAACAACATTTGCTCACTTAGACGCGCAGACAGTTCTAAATAGAGCAATAACGGAACAAGGGATTTATCCGGCAGTCGACCCATTAGACTCAAACTCTAGAATATTAGATCCAGATATAGTAGGGGAAGAGCATTATGAAGTAGCAATCAAGGTGCAAGAAGTACTACAAACATATAAAGAGTTACAAGATATTATCGCTATTTTAGGTATGGATGAATTATCTGATGAAGATAAAATCACTGTAGCTAGAGCACGTAAAATTCAAAGATTTTTCTCTCAACCATTCTTCGTTGCAGAGCAATTTACAGGATTTCCAGGGAAATATGTACCTGTAAAAGAAACTATTCGTGGTTTCAAAGAAATCTTAGAAGGTAAACATGATGATTTACCAGAACATGCATTTTTATTCGTAGGAACTATTGATGAGGCAGTCGAAAAAGCGAAAAAAGGTTAGGAGGGGTAACAGATGAGTGAGAAGGTTCTCAAATTAGAAATTGTTACTCCTGAAAAAAAGGTTTTAAGTAAAGATATTGAGTCCTTAATCGTACCAGGAGTAGAAGGATATTTAGGAATTTTACCTAATCATGCTCCTTTAGTTGCTGGCCTTAAAGTAGGTGCTATAAGTTATAAAGAAGCAGGAAAAACTGAGCAAGTTGCTGTAAGTGGTGGCTTTTTAGAAGTTGCCAAAAATCAAGCTACTATCTTAGCTAGTACGGCTGAATTTGCTAAGGATATTGATGTTGAGCGTGCTAAAGAAGCTAAGCATAGAGCAGAAGAAAGATTAAAACAAAAAGATAATATCGATGTGCACAGAGCAGAATTAGCTTTAGCCAGAGCCTTAGCACGTTTAAAGGTTAGTGGAAGATCATAAGCAGAAAAGGTGAAAAAGATTATAAAGGATTAAATTATAGTCAGAAATTAAAGATCAGTCACAAACTAAAGCTAGAGCTAAAAGTAAATTTAAATTATAGTTTAAACAGTAATTTAAAATAAAGCACCGTAATCTTAATTTAAGATTGCGGTGCTTTTATGCGAGGCATATCGTAGGAAATAGAGTGTATGAGAATATCTTGTATAGGAATCGCTAAAAAAAGCAACTAAGTACTTAGTTGCTTGGTTATTTAATTACGGAGCTATTTAGTTAGTTACATATATAGTTATTTAGTTACATAGTTACTTAGTTACTTAGTTACTTAGTTACTTAGTTACTTAGTTACTTAGTTACTTAGTTACATAGTTACTTACTTAGTTACTTCTAGATCTACGCTTACATTAACTTTGGCCTCAAATGTCCTCGCCCACGGCAATTTGATCTCTGAGTCAATTTTCTTGACAATAAAATTAATTTCCCCGATGGAATACTCTCCTAAAAGCTGCTTAGCTAATTCTTGTTGATAAGGGATAAATAATTTTTGTAATATTTCTTCTGTTTGTTGTTTATGGTTTTCTAAGCTAAAAGGATCTAACCCTTGTGCTTTTAAGATTTCATTAAGCTCAGATTGTAAAATTCCTTGAAAAATAAAGTCTTCTGCAAATCTGAGGTATTTAAATTCAAGATATGATTCTAAAGCTTTTATTTTAGCTTCTTTGGTATAGTGTTTGTAATTATCTTTTAAATGTTGATAGAAATAAAAATGAGCTAGTTCTGTGCCAATAGTATTACTTGCAGTATTCCAACCGGCATAGCCCTCAATATTTTTCAGAAGATTCTCTTCGATTAAATCAAGATAAAGATCAGAATCTCCTCTATTAGTGTAAACTACATCCATAATGCCTAAATATCCCGTGTGACGTGCAATTTCCTGTAAAAGAAAATCCCTTTTTTCTAAATCATTATAGACAATTTGGTTATTATTAATGACTATTTTATTAGCTTTAGAATAATTTACCTCAGCAGTATTAAAATTATCTTTTGGATTATTAGAGCTAACTTCTTGATGATTAGAATCTAAATTGGTTTCAACTTCTAAGAATTTCAATTTATTATTGACCACGTTTTCTAAAGTAATGGCTTCAAAAGGTAAAAATTCTTTTTTAAGTTCTTCATTTATATAGTTAAGTTTAAACGTTTCTTGGGGCTTGGCTAAATAAAATTTAGTTAAAGCTAATAAAGTAAGTTCATCTGCTCCGTAGACAAAGTGGACATTTCCGCCAAAATCCTTTTCTAGATCTCTCACCAGTTTATTGGTTAATCCATATTCCTCAGCATCATCTTGTCCTATTAAATAAGTATCAAATATACCCTCTTTAGCGAGGCTTATTAACTGTGTAGTTAAGTTTTGGGCATTTTCATAAATGCTTAGATATTCAGAGAGAACACTACTTGGTATATTTTTAGGAGGTGCAATTTTTTCTCCTTGTATATAGGCCTTATCAAGCTCACTAGCATAATGACTTAAGGGCCATTTATATTCCCACATATCTGTAAATTGGCTAGGTAGTAATCTCGGTAAAATAGTAATGACCATAATATTATGATCTGGATGTTTTCGGCAAAAATCCTCTAACCGTTTCAAATCATCATTAAGGGTATTGTATGAATCAGGATTTCTGGACTCAATTAAGCCCCCATTAAAAAGTTCTGTGGTGTTAATAATTATATTATCCGTTTCCTCAGCTTTATATGCAAGCCATTGCCAAAGTTGCTCTTTATTAGCTTTTTCTAAATAGTTATCTAAATCTGAATAAGGAATACTAATCTTAAGGTTCCCCATTGTCCCTAGGATTTGGGCATATTGGGTATTGCATGGTCGACTATCTAAAGGAATTAGAGCGATTTCCACTGGCTTTTTTGGAAGTAAACAGTATAAAGAAACGATTGAAAAGATAAGTATTAGAGGTAGTAAAGTTATTAAAAATTTTTTTTTCATATATTTTCTCCGATATTAGAAATTTTAGGAATAATACTCAATATTTTGGTCAATTATATAAAGGATAATCATATTTAAAGGAGTTGTCTAGCATGAAAGCTTATTCCTCGGTTGCAGCTGTAATTGCAATTATAATTACCTTAATTATACCTACATATGAAAGTAGTAAAGTAAACTCAGACTATTATGACCTAGCTATGCAAGGATTTCTAAAATCTGATGCAGATTTACAGGTATTAAATATCCAAACTTGGACAAAAATAAGAACAGGCGCCTTAACGGAAAATGAATTATTAGATATTCATGAAGAAATCATATCATCTTTAGGACTAAGTAGTAACCCTGAAATAGATAATATTAATCCAGGATTTTTAAATATTTTTCAAAAGGAAAAGATCTCGGAAGATATTTATGTAGAAAGCTCGCTCCAAAGCCTTAGTAATGGGGAGGGCGAATCAGGAACTTATCTCGGAATTTTAATTTTTACAAAGGATTTTAGCACAGGCAGGGCTTATTATGATAGAATAGATACGGCTCTATCTAAATTAAATATTAAAAGTGAAATCGGCATTACTGCAACAGGAACATACGATGGTAATTTAGAAAGTAGCCAAAGTGAAAAAAGGATAAAAGAAATCTTTACAGCTATTAATGCGAAATCTCAGGAAGGGATAAATTCAGAAGGATTATTAAGCGTAAGTGGATATAGTGAGGGTTGCCCAGATTATCTAAGCGTTAATGGAAAGAAAATTAATATCAATATAGCAATGCGCTATCATTCTATTGATAATCAAACATATATTCATGTAGGTGCCCCCTTAATTTATGAAGAATATTAGAATATATAAAGGTGAATAAAATTTCTGAACTAGGAGAAAAAACCTTGACAGAAATGTTAGCTTTAAGCATTATTTAAGAGACAAAAGTTTTATCAGTTTTAAATATACCCAATTTTAAAGGTGGAAGGAGGTGCACCCTGTAACAAGACCCGTGAATAATTTTATTGGTTTTGTGATCAGGACTTATAAGTTGGAGAAAATCATTGTTACTGGAGGCGCATGTTTAAACGGAAACATAAAAATAAGTGGAGCTAAAAATGCCGTTTTACCTATAATTATAGGTACAATTTTATCTCCAGGAAAAAATAAAATTCTAGATGTTCCCGATTTATCTGATGTAGATATTTTAGTAGAGGTTTTACACATCTTAGGTGCTAAAGTAGAAAGAAATGGGAATGCTTTAGATATAGATAGCAGTAATATAACTTGTTTTGAAACTCCTTATGAATATGTGCGTAAAATGAGAGCATCAATATTAATCATGGGACCATTACTTGCAAGATTAGGTAAGGTTAAGATTTCTATGCCTGGAGGATGTGCAATTGGGACTCGCCCGATAGATCTACACTTAAAAGGTATGGAAGCCTTAGGAGCTACCATCAATGTAGACCGTGGTTATATAGAAGCTACAGCAACTAAATTAGTAGGGGCTAAAATATATTTAGATTTTCCAAGCGTAGGAGCAACAGAAAATATTATGATGGCTGCTACTCTAGCAGAAGGGACAACTATTATTGAAAATGCTGCTGAGGAGCCAGAAATTGTTGACCTAGCAAACTTTTTAAATAGTATGGGTGCATCAGTAATGGGTGCAGGGACAAATGTAATTAGAATTAAAGGTGTTAAACAATTACGTGAAACAACTCATACAGTAATACCAGATAGAATAGAAGCAGGAACCTTTTTAGTAGCTGGTGCAATTACAGGTGGAAATATCCTTTTAGAAAATGTTATTGCAGACCACTTAAAACCTGTTATCGCAAAACTTCAAGAATGTGGTGTAGAGATTATTGAAGAAGGCGAAGGCTTAAGAGTAATAGCTCCTCAAAAGGTAAAACCAGTAGATATTAAAACTCTTCCATATCCAGGATTTCCAACTGATATGCAGGCACAGTTTATGGTTTTATTATCAAAAGCATTAGGCACTGGCGTAGTTAGTGAAACTGTTTTTGAAAATAGATTCATGCATGCAGATGAGTTAAAAAGAATGGGTGTAGATATTCGCATAGAAGGACGTAGTGCGATTATCGAAGGTGGCAAAAAAATTACAGGCTGTCCAGTAAAGGCAACAGATTTAAGAGCAGGAGCAGCCCTAATTATAGCTGGTTTAATAGCTGAAGGAGAAACTGAAATTACTAATACTTTTCACATTTATCGCGGATATGAAAATATCGTAGATAAATTCAGATCTCTAGGGGCAAAAATCAGAGAAGAATAAACCTGAAAAAATAAAACAACATAAGTCAGTAAACTAAAAAATCGGGTTTCCCGATTTTTTTTATTTCTATTAGTCTTGTTCTTTTTGTCCTTTTCCCTTCATAAGTTTAAGGAAGAGTTGAAGCAAGTTCTTAATTCAGGTGGAGATTTTTTCACTCCACCTGAATTCTAGAACTGCAAATGCATGACTTAGTTGGCGTTTGACTACCACCTAAGGGGGTGGGAGACTTACGACAAGTTAGTCAGGTTAAAAAGGAGGCGTGACTTTTGCGCAGAATGATACTGATTAGTTTTATATTATTGATTGCATCTATTGTAATTATCCCTGCCTGTACTACCCTTCTTACTTCGGGAGGAAAATCTAATGAAAATTCTAAAGATATAGAAGAATATGATGATAAAGCAATTAATGTTTTTAATCATCAAACTGAAGAATTAATGCACATGAAATTAGATGAATATTTAGTGGGAGTTGTAGCCGGAGAAATGCCTGCTTCTTTTGAATTAGAAGCCTTAAAAGCTCAAGCAGTAGCAGCTCGAACTTATGCTTATCGAAGAATTATTCAGCCGGATCAAAGGGTGAAAAAAATTAATGATAAAGCTGATGTTATTACAAGCCCTGATATTTGCCAAGCTTGGACAGGTGATGATGGTTTACGAAGAAACTGGGGTACAGAATATGCAGAAAAGAGAGAAAAAATTGAAAGAGCTATTATAGAAACTAAGGGACAAATCATAGTATATGATAATAATCCAATCGATCCACTTTATCATTCTACTTGTGGTGGATATAAAACAGAGGCAGCTGGAGAAGTATGGAGTAATAGCTACCCTTATTTAGTGAGCGTCGATTGCACAAATCATAAAGACAAACATTATCAAGATACAAAAGAAATTAATATTTCAGAATTAGATAAAGCCTTAGAAATTAATTTTAAGGCAAAACCAGAAATAAAGATTTTAACGAAAACAGGTACAGGAAGAATTAAGACCCTGCAAATAGCAGATAAGGAGTTTAAAGCTACAGATTTAAGAGTAAAATTAGGACTTAAATCTACTTGGTTTACCTGGAAAATAGGAAGTGAAACTGTATCCTTTACCACACGTGGTTTTGGACATGGGGTAGGACTGTGTCAATATGGGGCAAATGATTTAGCTTCTAAAGGGAAAAAATACGATGAAATATTGAAAAGATATTATAAAGGGGTAGAATTAGTTAGTATTTTTGATTAAATAAGTGAGGAAAAAGGTAATTTGTTATCAACGCTATGCACGCTCGGGCAGGTAAAAGGAATGAGCTTCAGTAGCTTTAGGAATGGATCGAACTCGCTATCGCTTCGCTTATGATAACAAATTCCTTTTTAAATAATATAATAATAAAAATCACCCTTACGTTTTGTACATATAAAAATGTAAGGGATTTTTTATATGCACTTATACAATATTTCACTTATTTCTAACTATTTTATTTAGGACTAGTAAATATGGAATACTATCAAGGCTTATTGTATAATATAAGTAGGCAGGTGACGAAAATGAAAAAAGTGATGAGTTACCAATTATAATACCTTTAGTAATTTATCATGGAAAAGATAAATGGTATATAAGAAAAACCTTAGGAGAAATGATTGAGGGGTACGAAGAGTTAACCGATGAAGTGAAGGAATTCATACCGAATTACAAATACCTTTTATATGATGTATCTAGATATAAAGATGAAGATATAAAAGGAGTAGAATACTTTGAAACATTCTTAAAATATATATATAGTGCAGGGAAGAGTTTTAATGAAGAAGACATTAAAAAAATACAAGAAGAAGTGGAAAAAATTTATCCTGAGGGGAGTGAGTTAATAATGACTACTGCTGAAAGACTTAGAAGAGAAGGAAGACAACAGGGTAAAGAAGAAGGATTAAAAGAGGGAAAAATTGAAACGCTTTCGAAAACAGCTATCAAACTATTAACCAAGAAATTTGGAAGTTTGCCCCTAGAAGTTAAAGATAAAATACAAAAGTTAGATTCTGATACCTTAGAAATTGTAATTGATGATATCTTTGTCTATGAAGGTTTAGACGACCTTAATAAGTTTTTAAAATAAATAATAATGTTCAACCATCCCTTACGTTTTGTACATATAAAAATGTAAGGGATTTTTTATATTTAAATTTATACATTACTCATTTTATTCATAATTAAGCATTACTAATCTGGGGTGCATCTACTATCCTTATGATAAAAATATCATGCACCTTTCTTTGTATATAAATCTCAGATAATGGGAAAAATATAGTTAAGGAGGGTGATTTGCGTGAAATTTAAAAACAGTGCGATATATTACATAATAATCTTATTTGCAGTTATGGTATCTTTTTATCAATTAACAGAGTACATGGATAGAAGCCAAAAAAGGGATAATTCTGTGACAAAGGTAGAGGTACAAGCCAAGGATCAGGGATCAGAGGGGGAAACCCTAGATACGCGCTTACCAGGAAAGGGCTTAGAAAATAGTAAACCAGATGAAAACATCGAAATCCGTAAACCTACGGTGGAAGGAAATAGGGCTGAAGAGAAGAAAGTACCTGTAAATTCCGCAGAAAATACTAATGCAGCTTCACAAAAAAACTAGTTCTAATCAAAATAGCCCTAAAAAGGAAGTTACTGAAGGTAATGGAGCTAGTACCAATAAAGTAAGTCCAAAGGAAAATCAAAAAATAGAGGCGATTAAAATTGAGCATGAACAAGAGGCTACTAGTGTAGCAGCACAGCCTAAAAAACAAACGCCTAAGAAGGCTGAGCCGAAAGTAGATAATGTTAAAAGTAGCAAGTTAATTCAGCCTGTAGCTGGAAAAATTAGTGCACCATTTGGTTTAGCCTTTTCACAATTTTATCAAGACTACCGTTTACATTCAGGAATAGATATTAAGGTAAAGTCTGGCACATCTGTGAAGGCAGCTTTACATGGCACTATTCTGGAAATAAATAAATCTAATCAAGATAATATTACGATTACTATAGATCATGGGCAAGGTTTAGTGACGACATATGCTCATTTAGGAAAAAGCAAAGTAGAAAAGGGAGATTTAGTTCAACAAGGTCAAACTATTGGAATTATAGATAATCCAGGTCTAACTGAAGAGGGTCAAGGGTCACATCTTCATTTTGAAGTCCGCGAAAATAAAAAGTTAGTGAATCCTGAAGAATATTTGAAATAATATTCATTTTTTGCAAACAACCCCATATACATTTATAAGGATGTTTATGGGGAGGTCGGGGAATGCAGGAATATATCAGAAAAAGAGTATTAGATATATGCAATTATATTTTAGAAGAATCAGCTACTGTAAGGCAAACCGCGAATGTTTTTGGTGTGAGTAAAAGTACAGTACATAAGGATATGACAGAACGCTTACCAATTATTAATAAAGAATTAGCTGATAAAATAAAAGAAATTTTAGAAAAAAATAAAGCCGAAAGACATTTACGCGGTGGAGAGGCTACAAAGAAAAAATATATGTGCAATAAAGATACTGTAAATGAAATAGATACTGATATACATAATGTAATAGGTAATAAAATAGGATCTGAAATACATACTGAAATGCATCCGATTAATGAATTAAAAACCGTAAATGAATAAATATAAAAAAACACATCAACACATCAAGGCCTTGCAAATCAGTATTTTGCAAGGTCTTGTCCTTTATCTATCAGAAGATTATGCAAATTTGATAATTAGATTTTAAATTTAGAGATAAAGAGTATACATGCCTAGAAATAGTTGTTAGAATAATGTATAAATAGGAACTAGAATAATTTACTAAAAACAATTTACAGAGCTATAAATATACAATTATGAATATGCAATTATTTTTATGTAATTATAATTATGCAATTATTTTTATGTAACTATGATTTATGTAATTATGATGTATCTAATTATGATTTATGTAACTTTGATTTATGAGGGTGGCGAAAATGTTTAAATCAATTAAATCGCAATTATTAATAAACTACTTTATTATAGTGCTTATTGCCTTTATGGCTTTAGCAATAGTAACAGATCATAAATTACAAGAATTTATGGATTTCACCAATGGACAGTATATGGAGAGAGTTTGTGCTAGAGCCTATGGTATAGAGAAAAGGTTAGAAAGGTATTCGAACCCGCATGAAATACCATCTCCCTCTGCTATATTAAATTCTTTTGATAATAATTTAAATGGAGAGAGCCTGATTATCAATGATAATGGTTTGATTTTAGCTCGATCCAATTCAACAGAAGAGAATAACGAACCTCAATACATAACTAATAATGTAGAGGAACGGGCAAAATTTGCAAATCAAGTTAAGAGGATAGAAAAGTATAAAAATGAAGCTGGTACGAAAATGGTAGCCTTTATCGAAAAAATAGACGGTTCACCAGATTGGACATACATATATAGCATTTCAGAGTATGACCTTTATTCGCAAATAAATACGGTCAAATATACCTTGTTATTAGCATTAGCAATTTGCTTTGTTTTTATGTCCTTATTTATTTATCTTTTTTCCAATCGGATCACTCTTCCTATCATTAAATTAAAAGAAGTTTTTGAAGAGGCAGCTGATGGTAATTTTCATGTAAAGGCTAATGAAAGTACGCCAAATGAAATCGGTAAAGCTGCTCAAAGTTTTAATAGAATGATTGCAAAAATTAAAAATCTAACCTATACAGATAGTATTACAGAACTTCATAATTTTAACTGGTTTTTATTAGATCTTCCTTATAAGATAGAAAGGCCAAGAGAAGAGGAAGGTTTATTTGCCCTTGTAATTATTTCAATTGATGATTTCAAGAAAATAAACGGCGTTATCGGGTATGAAGGGGGCAATGAAGCCTTAAGAGTTTTCAGTAATAATCTTAAAGAAATAATGCAAGATGAAGAAATAATAGCCAGATACTATGGGGATGAATTTATTCTTTTATTATGGGCAAGTAATCGCGATGAGCTGGAAAAGAGTATTCATAATTTATGGCAAAAATGTAGTGAAAAGATAAACATTCGCGGAAATTCATTTAAATTAAAAAATAGCATAGGTGCACGAATATTTTCCAGGCATGATAAACTTATAAGTCAAAAGATTATTCACCAGGCTACATTAGCCAAAATTATGGTTAAAAAACAAGGTGGAGATAATTACATTGTTTATAATCAAGAAATTGATAATATTATTAGAGAAGAGCAAAAATTAGAAATAGAATTAGAGAATGCTCTTGATGAGCATGAATTTTACCTTTTATATCAGCCAGTTGTAGATATTGCTACTGGAAAAACGCAAGGGGTAGAGGCTCTCGTGAGGTGGAATCATAAAGTTTATGGAAAAATTCCTATTATTACAATAATTAAGACGGCTGAACAAAGTGGACTTATTTTAGACATAGGAAAATGGGTATTAAAAGAAGCATGCCAGCAAAATAAAAAATGGCAACTAGAGGGGTATGATCCTATTATCGTATCAGTCAATGTCTCTGCTCTGCAGCTTGATCACCCGGATTTTGTTGAGCTAGTTAAAAAAATATTAGAAGAAACAGAGCTAGAACCGAAATATTTAGAATTAGAAATAACTGAAACAGTAGCTATGGAAAATGTCACAGAAAACCTTAAAAAAATGAAACAGCTGAAAGAAATCGGAATTGGAATAGCTATTGATGATTTTGGGACAGGGTATTCATCCCTTGCTTATCTTGCTGAATTACCGATTGATAAATTAAAGGTAGACAGGTCTTTTATTAAAGATGTACCTGAATGTGCTGATTCCATGGAAATTGTTAATACAATTATAAATTTAGCAAAATCAATGCGTATCAAGGTAACGGCAGAAGGCGTAGAAACTATGCACCAGCATGGCTTATTAAGCAAGACGGGATGCGATTTAGTTCAAGGATATTTAATCAGTAAGCCTAGAGAGTCAAATTATATAGAACAGAAATTTTTAGCTTAAGTTATCTGTTTGGTGCATGAAATTAGTATATTAAGGGAACACTACCATAAAGAAGTTCCCAGTTTTACTGAAATAAGATAAAAATTAACTAATACTTAAAAGGATATATAAATAATTTGTCGAATAAAACTAATGATGGTCTTAAGTTTTAAATATAATATAAACGAAAGAGCAGAATCTGGTTCAGTGGGAGAAATTCCACTGAATATTTATGATAATAGAAAATTATGAAGGCACGTTACTTGAGAAGGGAGGACGTTAAGTTGTTAAGTTTTGGAGAAGATATTGGGATAGATTTAGGTACAGCTAGCGTTTTGGTATATGTAAAGGGTAAGGGGATTGTTTTAAATGAGCCCTCAGTTGTTTCTGTGGACCGAAACACAGGACAGGTTATCGCTGTAGGTGAAGATGCGAGAAAAATGCTAGGCAGAACGCCTGGTCATATAGTTGCTATTCGTCCTTTAAAAGATGGAGTAATAGCTGATTATGATGTGACAGAAAAAATGTTAAAATATTTCATTGAAAAAGCGTCAGGCAAAAAATTATTTTTCAAACCAAGAGTAATGGTATGCATCCCATCGGGAGTAACTGGAGTAGAAGAAAGAGCAGTAAAACAGGCTTGTATAGCGGCGGGAGCAAGACAAGCTTATTTAATTGAAGAACCAGTAGCAGCGGCTTTAGGTGCTGGAATTGATATTGCTCAGCCAAATGGCAGTATGGTTGTTGATATTGGTGGGGGTACCACAGATGTAGCTGTTTTATCTTTGGGCGGAATTGTGTGCAGTAAATCCATTAGAACCG
Source organism: Desulfonispora thiosulfatigenes DSM 11270 (assembly GCF_900176035.1). Classification (NCBI taxonomy): domain Bacteria; kingdom Bacillati; phylum Bacillota; class Clostridia; order Eubacteriales; family Peptococcaceae; genus Desulfonispora; species Desulfonispora thiosulfatigenes. The sequence continues at coordinate 82,861 of NZ_FWWT01000015.1, forward strand.
GGGGAGACTGCTTTGACTCTGACATAGTGCGCCATGTTCGTAGAGAATTTAATCTCATGATTGGCGAAAGAACGGCAGAAGAAGTAAAGAAAGAAATAGGTACAGCTTACTTAACTACAAATGATACTACGGATATGAGAGGCCGTGACCTTGTTAGTGGTCTGCCTAAAACCATTGAAATTTCAGCTAAAGATGTAAATGATGCTTTAAAAGAGTCCGTTATGTCAATAGTGAGTGCGGTAAAAGAAGTATTAGAAAAGACTCCACCAGAATTAGCTGGAGATATTATGGATAAAGGAATCGTAATGACAGGTGGTGGAGCCTTATTACATGGCTTAGATACCTTAATTACAGAATCTACCGGTCTTCCTGTGGCAATTCCTGAAGATGCAATTTCCTGCGTAGCAATCGGTACTGGAATAGCTCTGCAAGATATGGATATGCTAAAGGCAAGTAAAGTTAAAACTAGACAAGCACTGTAAATCAACTTTACATTAAAAACATTTTTTAGATTATACAATATTATGTGCTTATAGTATTACAGTGAATAAATATATGAGAAGCGGTTTTGGCCGTTTTTTTTCTAAACAATCTCTTTTTAGGGATTGTTTTTTTGTTTTTGGTCAATAATAAAGAAGAATACGAGTGAAGGGAGAATGATGAACTTGTTTGGTAAGGGACGTATGCTTTTAATGGGTATTATTTTAGGATTTATGTTATTTGTTCCTACTGTAGGATGGTTTTCGGACAAAGTTAAAGAAAAAGATTTTTTACAAAATGTAGATACTCATAGATATTTAGATATGATGCAACAGGATCAAGAAGAAAAGGTTAAAGAGATTTTTGGCACTATTGGAGATAAGCTGAAAAATGAGCCAGAAGAATCTCTGATTACAGATAAAGTAGTAGAGGCTCCTAATATAGATGAGGCGATTGCAAATCGAGCAGAGCAAAATAGAATCGAAGTAGTAGAAGCACCTAAAGCTAGCGAAGTTAAAAACACTAAGAAAAGCTCAGAAAAAAAGCTCGTAAAGCAGGATAATCATTTAAATAAAAAAACAGATAATACTAATCTAATTGTCTTAGGCGTGGATCAAAATAGGCTTAAGTTTGTTTCTGTTTACTCTATTAATCAAAAGAATAAAAAGTCAGCAGGGGTTTTCTTGCCTACTAAGACAGGCCTTAATGTTAATGGGCAGCTTTTATCTCTTGAAAAGATACATAAAAAGTATGGTGCAGAAAGTTTAAAAAACTTAATTAGTAAAACCATGGAAATAAGTATCCCTTATTATATGGAAGTGGATAAGCAAGGTTTAGTAGACTTAAGTAAAATAATTGGCCCTGTTTACATTGAAGATGAAAATGTAGATGTCCCTAATTTATTCAACCAATCCCCATCTAGTGGTGATGATGCAATCCTCCAAGGGGTAGCTAAAGAGGTAACTAAGACGAAAATTAGTGATTATCCAAAATTATTAGGGATCTTTAAAGAAAATGTTAAATCAGATCTCGGGGTAAAAGGTGCTTATAGCCTTTATAAGATATTTAAAAATCTCAATCACGCTGAATTATCGAAGGTAATTTTAGGTGGGGAAAAAATTAAAAGGGATGGGCAGACCCTGATTATCGTCGAACCTTACGATTGGCATAATATGGTGTATCAAATGACCGAATAGGCAAAATAAAGCATAGATTAAAATAAGGCAAAATATAAAATAATATAAAAAGCAAAATAGGCAAAATGCAAAATAATATAAAAGTCAAACAAGGCATAAAAAATGCCTCCTGTGAATTCTCGGCAGGAGGCATTTTGAGTTGCAATTTAATTTTAAGTTTGTAAATTTATAACATTCTGAATTTTAACTAGCTTATTCAGCTAGTTATTTATACACTTATTTAATTACTTATTAGCTAAATACTCATTGACCCGATTACTCATCCACTAAATTATTACTTACTACACTGAGTCATTTAACTTAGTCGTATAAAATTAAGTTAACATTATTTTTAACAAATTTACGGGTTACTTTTTTCTTTTCTGGTTGATAAAAAGCTAAATCTTCATCAATGTCGCTGATTCGCATTACGATAGAATTTTTATCTCCTTCTGGAGCGTATTGCCACGCCTTAAAGAGTCGATCTCTTTCTTCTAAAAGATGATTAATTTGATTTTTTGTAAGCATAAATAGCACCTCCAAAGTAATTTTGTACAAACCTTCACAAGTTGTCATTAATATAACTGATATTATCCATAAGATGATACGGAATTTTCTGAATTGTCATCTGCCAATGCTAGTTGGGAACTTAAGATGTTTAAGTAAATTAAAGTAAACTATATTATATATATATGATTTTTTATACTCTATATACTATTTATATTATACTTGAGTAAATAAGTCAACCAAAATCACGCAATTGTATACAATATTATGTGACAAGTTTCACTTTCTGTTTTAAGTATTTGCAATAAATTTTACTTGTTTGTGAAAAACTAGATTGGTAGAATAAAGTTTAAGGGATTATCTCTTAATTAAATGCGCATAAAGGAAGTGCTTAAATTAAGATATGTAATATTATGTTGGCTTTAAGACATGGAAAAATGCACACTTAATAAAAAATGATTAAAAGGGTGAGTATAATTAGAAGTAAAAGGACGAGTATAATAAATAAAAAGTATAGTAAGATAATTATTGCTTTAGTCGTAGTTTTGATTTTAGGTGTAGGTGTGACGGCGTGGGCTTATAATTATTATTTTACATTGCCTCCTGAGCCAGATCCAGAGAAAGATTTAGTTAATAAGGAAGAAATAGAAAAGTCAGAAATCGCAAAAGAGCTAGGTGAATACACTATTTTAGTACTAGGCCTTGATAAAACCATGGGACATACTAATCGTACAGATACCATTATCCTAGCCACCATAGATGCAGAAAACCGAAAGGCTAAAATGCTATCCATACCCCGCGATACGAGGGTAAAGGTAAAAGGGCATTATGAAAAGATTAACTCTGCCTATGTATATGGAGGAGTTGATTTAACAAAAGAAGCATTAAGAGATTTTCTCGGCATAGAAATTGACCGGTATTTAATTGTAAACTTCCAAAGCGTCATCGATGTCGTTGATGCTATAGATGGCATCGAAGTAGACGTTCCTGTGAGGATGTATAAACCATTAGAAGATATTGACCTAAAACCAGGTGAGCAAAAGTTAGATGGTAGAGGCGCTCTTGCTTATTCGCGCTTTAGAGACACGAGCGAAGGAGATATTGGGAGAGTAAAAAGACAGCATGAAGTAATTAAATTAGTAGGTGAAAAGGTGACAAGTGTCCAAGGAATAAAAAAAATACCTTCCTTAATAGATATTTTAATGAAAAATGTGGAGACAGATATACCGAAAAAGGAAATAGGTGCCCTAGCTAAACTTTTCCCTGATATAATGGAAAATGAAATTTCGTCGCTTGTATTACCAGGAGAAAGCAAAAAGGTTGACGGACTATGGTATTATATACCTGATGAAAATAAAATAAGTGGTAAATAAGGCCAAGGCGAAATAGGCTGGATGCAAGTTGAAAATAGAGTTAGAATAGAGAATGTGGAGAGCAAAATGAAAAGTATAAAGCACTAGCTTTTAAGTGTATTTACTCTACATCAAATTGGAGGTTTAATATGTCGGTAGAATTGTCACGTCTAGATAAACGCAAAATCAATAACAGCACGCCCCCAAAACGCAAATTGAGTAAGAAATTCAAAAGATTAATGAGAGTCGTATTTTTTGGTTTAATATTCCTGCTCGTGATAGGGATGGGCTTTTATTATGGAGATAGTTTATTTGCAGGCCTCATTGGTGGAGATAAAGAGCCCGATACTATAGTTGCTGAGGATGAACCAGATGAAGAAAAGTCAGGTTCCTTAAATAAAGAAGGACCGGTTAATGTCTTAATAATCGGAACAGACCAAAGAAAAAACGAGCCAGCTAGATCTGATACCATGATATTAGCAACCTTGTTCCCAAAAGACAAAGAAGCGCGCCTTTTATCCATCCCGCGTGATACCAAGGTAAAAGTAGCAGGTCATGGTACCACGAAAATCACCCATGCCCACGCTTATGGGGGCACAGAGCTTGCCGTAGAAACAGTTGAGGACTTTTTAGGTGTGCCTGTGGACTATTATATAGAAACAAATTTTCAAGGTTTTAAAAATATCATCGATATCCTAGGTGGAGTGACAATTGACGTTGAACGCAGAATGTATAAGCCACTTGAAGATATTAACTTAAAAAAAGGACTACAAACATTAAATGGCTATGATGCTCTTGGATATGTGCGCTGGAGAGGCGACGCTCAAGGAGATATCGGGCGTATCGAAAGACAGGAAAAGTTTTTAAGTGCCCTAGCTGACCATGCTGTAAGTATTAATACTGTTTGGAAGATTCCAGATCTTTTAAAGGAAATAAAAGATAATATTGAAACAGACCTAGGTACTAGAGAAATCTTATATTTAGCCACAAAATATGCAAAAGTCAATTCATCCAATCTTCAGTCACAATATCTTCCAGGCGAGCCTACTTATGAAAAAGGCGTGAGCTACTGGCGAGCAGATGATGAAGAGTTGGAAGAATTAATTGAAAGAATGCAGATGCTGCCAAGCGAGCTGGCGAAGCTGGAAGCAGAGGAAGCGGAAGCAGAAAGAGAAAGAGACAGCGAGGAAAACAGTAAAAGCGAGAAAGAAGATAGCAAAAGTAGTAAAAATAATAAAAATACGAAAAGATAGTAAAAGTACGAATTAGAATTAAGATGCTAGAAAAGAGTGCGTCTTGCAATTCCCATATTATATTTTTAAAAATTAAAATAGCGGGATATCATCTAAAGAATTATAAGCAAGTTTTCAAGGAAAGGAAGACCGCAATGAAAAACATTACTGGTAAGCAGCGTAATTTAATATTTTATAGTTTTTTAAGTGTAGCGCTTGTTTTGGTTTTGATACTGGCAGTCGTAGGCAGTACTCAAAATGGCGAATGGACTAAAGAGGATGCCATGCACAAGCACGCCTTTAAAAATCTTAGAAGGGGTAATTTTGATGAAGCTATACCTTTATATAAGCATCTGTTAGAACAAAAGCGTAATCAAAATAGCCCTAATCTGTATTGGGAGTATGGCGGGTGCCTAGCAGGGAAAAAAGAGTACCCTGAGGCACTTAAAAATTACGAGCTAGCCAAGGAAAAGAATATTTTCTTAGTTAAAGATTCTAATTTTATGTATCAGTGGAGCCATTTGTTAGCTGAAAATGGGCAAGACGATAAAGCCTATAGATATTTAACCTTAGCCCGTCAGGAAGCCTCAGACGAAAAAATCGCAGCTCAAATGGATACGTTACTCCAAAAGATCGAAAATAAGAAATGAATAGGTGAACAAAATGAAGAAAAACAAGCTTAAAAATAAAGTAAAACCATTGCAGAATGGCCTCGTGGATTATTCGCGTATAGATAATAATATTTGGAAAACGCTGTTAGCCATGTTAGTGCTGATTCCCTTGACGATTAAAATGCATCCTACAGACCATATTAGCCCGATTATTGGTGATCATTTTGAACCTACAGGGTTTACAATAGATGTCTTTTCCTATTATAAATATGCTCTGCTCTTACTTGGGACGAGCATTTTAATTATGTTTTTTTTAACGAAAATGGTTTCTAAGGGCTATACCCTTAAACAAGATAACACCAACTTGCCTTTATTTATTTTTATGGTCTTAGTATTACTCTCAGCTATATTTGCAGATTATAAGCATTTAGCTTTAATTGGTATGTACAATCGCTATGAATCGGCTCTCGCCTTTTTATGTTATGGTTTTATTTTTTTAATAGCTGCGAATATCACGTATACGGAAAAAAAGGTTACCTACATTATTAGAGCTTTATATCCGGTAGCCTTCATAAACACCATTTTGGGCTTAACCTGGTTTTATGGCACGAATATCTTAGACTATGAAGCTGTAAGAAAGTTTTTAACCCCAAGCACGATGCCTTTAGATACATTAACGGGGTATATCTTAGCGACACTGCCTAATCCTAACTATGTAAGCGGCATTGGAGCCGTACTATGCTGTATTTTTGTAACCAAGGCAATATTTGATAGAAATCTTATCGATAAAGTAATTAATCTTATTTTTGCCACGATGTCCTTTGCTCTGATCCTTACTTCTTTATCCACGAGCGGATTTGTGACTATAGTTATAGCATTGCCTGTACTCGTATTATTTATGCTCAAAAGTAACACTAAAAAAAATGCCTTTATTACCTTAGCTATTGTGCTCGTGATTTTTACGGGAACATATAACGTTTTAAATGCACATAATGAAAGAGTGCGCTATGAAAGCATTGGATTCTTTACTGAAATGGCTGAAAAGGCAAAGGCTAAAATAGAAGCAAGTAAACCCGAAGAGATTAAGCCGGAGGAAATTGAGCAAGAAGCACCTCCCGTACAAGAGCCACCCGCAGAGGATCCAATAACAGAAGAGCCGCAAGTAGAAGAACCTAAAGTAGAAGAAGCACCACTAGTCGATATTGCAACAGAGTTCAATCTCCCAGCCAGCGGCACTACCTTTGGATCGGGTAGGGGGTACATCTGGGCAGAAACTTTAAAATTAATTAAACAAAACCCGATATTTGGCTATGGATTTGACACTTATCCGTTTCATTTTCCACAAAACGATCCTAATAAAATTACTGGATTATATACCATGGACGTGACCGTAGATAAACCACATAACTTTTACCTAGGCCTAGCTTATAGTGCAGGAATAGTAACATTATTAGCCTTTTTGTCGTTAATATTCATTAATATATATCGTCACTTTAAAATATACTTAACAGGTATTAACTCAGAGCTAAAATATCTAATCGCAACTCTTTTTATGGGTTGGCTTGCGTTCTTAATCCAATGGATCTTTAATGATTCACGCATAGGCACGACCTTTATCTTTTGGATTATTTTTGGAGTGAGTACTTCGCTCATTAGGGGCTTGTCCCAGGACGAGAATCAGGAATTACCATAGACAATAGCTAGATAAATGTTTATACTAATGCTTACCAGAAACACGCGCAAAAAAAAGTTAGAAAAGTTTTAAAAGTTTTTTCAAAAACCGGGAACTTTTTTATCGAAAGGAGCGTCTTATATATGAGAAGACGCATTTACCTGCTAGGTTCACTAGTAGATAAGGTAAATCTAAAACAAGCTTTAGAAAAAATAGAAGAATTCATTGAAAGCAAAACTCCCCATCATGTGATTACAGCCAATGCCGAGATAATTTACACAGGCAGAGAAAACAAAAGCCTAAGTCGTACTTTAAACAAGGCAGACCTCGTAACAGCAGATGGATCAGGAGTAATGTGGGCCTCAAAATATATCAAGGACCCAATTGAAGAAAGAGTAACTGGAATAGACCTGTTAAATGCTATTTGCAAACAAGCCCCTAAAAAAGGCTGGAAATTGTACTTTTTAGGTGGTGAACCAGGCATAGCCGAAAAGGCTGTCTTAAAAGTTTTAGAACTTGAGCCTGAGTGTCAGATAGTAGGTTATGAAAATGGTTACTTTAATGAAGAAGAAACACCCAAAGTAATAGAAAACATCCAAAAATCAGCACCCGATATTCTTTTTGTGGCTCTCGGAGCTCCAAGACAAGAGTTTTGGATCAGAGAACACTTAAAAGAATTAAATGTCCCTGTCTGCATAGGGGTAGGGGGAAGCTTTGATGTACTAGCTGGTAAGGCGCAGCGTGCACCCGAATGGATGCAAAACAATAGCTTAGAATGGCTTTACAGGCTCTATAAAGAACCCTGGCGCTATAAAAGGATGCTCGCACTCCCTAAATTCGTGCTTGCTGTAATAGGGCAAAAGCAAAAAGGGGAAGAAGACATTCAAGATGAAGAGAAAAAATGATTAACCTGAAGTTGGTTAATGCTTAAGATTTAATGTCTAATGGGCATACTGGTAATAGTTAGAGGGTTTAACAAATCCAAGGAGAAAAGTTTTACACCAGTTACAAAAATTGGTTAAAATTTTTCCTTTAATTAAGAAGGATTTTTAGATAAGATAGAGAATATCAGTAAGGCAGATTTAAAAGAGCAAAATTAGAAGATATTCTAGAGTACATACAGCTAATATCTTTTTCACACTATTCACAACATTTTGCTTGACCAACCGTAACCATGTGGTATAATAACTTGTGTATCATTGTAGGATTTGCCTTATTTAGCAAAAACTACATTGTATATAAATTGTCGGCCAAGCCGATAAAAGTAATTAGCTAACAAATTTAAGTTAATTGCAATATTAATTCTTCGAAAGGGGGGATTAGGCCACACAGCCTAAAACGATAGGTTACAAAGCCTAGTATCTCTGGGGGATTAGAAATGCATACGAGTTACATAAAGATGTATGCGCAGTAAAACAAGTGTATAAGCTGCCATAGGCAGTAAATTTTGGGCAAAAAGCCCGCACAATATAGGAGGGAATTATTTTGAAGAAACAAAGAAAATTATTTGCCATCTTAACGTTAGTAGCGTTCATGATGACATTATTACCAGTGGCTGCATTCGCTGCAGATGATGTTGCATCACTAGGATGGTCACAAATTTATGCAGAAGATGATTATGTAGATGCTGATAACAAAGATTTAGCTGGGTTCACAGTTGAATTAAAAAATCAAACTGGAAATTTAACTAATGAAGTTACTTCAGGTTCAACACTTGTAATTTGGGCAGAACGTGCAAACGAACAAGTATCTGATGTAGATGTATTCACAGATAAAGATGGAAACAAATTATCTAACAAATTTAATAAAGCTATAATTAAAGTTGCTCCACAAAAATCAACTACAGTATATTTAAAATCTGGAAAAGCTGGTGTAGTAACTGTAAAAGCAGCTATTGTTGATTCAAGTAAGTTAGACAGTGAATCAGTATGCCAAAAAAATGTAGTTGAAAACAATGCAGTTCAAATCAGAGATACAGCTAAAACTGAATTCGAAGCTGCTAGAAGTACTGATTGGACATATAAGTTCACTAACAGAGGTTCAAATGAAGCATTAAGTACTACTCAAGCTGTAAATGGCGGCAAAGCAAATGGAATTGATAAAAAAGAATTTGATTTCTTTGTTGTTGATAAACAAGGTAATGCTGTTGTAGGTGAAAAAGTTAAATTATCTGTAAACAAAAATGGTGCTCTTGTAGACACTGATGAAGAAATTACAGATAAAAGAGGTAAAATTGAATTTGGTGTAACTGCAACTGATAACGACACTTACAGAGTAACTGCAGAAGTTGCTGGTGAAGTTAACACTTTAGTAATTAGCTTTACAGCTGCAGAAGCTTACAAAATTGAAATTTCTGACCAACCAACTGCTTCTATTGCTTTAGATAGCGATCCTGGAATTGAGTTTAAAGTATATGACATCAATGGAAACTTAATTGAAGAAGTTGACCAAACTTTAGTTGACGAGTTAAATGGTAAAGCAGCTAATCATACTGGAGATAAGCATAAATATCACCAAGTAATTAGTACTCCATCAGGCTCTAAAGTAGAAGATAAAGACTTAACTTTTAGAAATGTTAAGGTGAATGACTTAGAAGATACTTTATATTTAGATTTCTCAAGAAAACCTGACAAGGTAGGAACTTACAAAGTTAAAGTTTCTTTAGCTAATGGTAAATCTGAAATCGTTTCTTTTGACGTAAAAGAACAAGGTAAAATTGTAAACATGACTATGGATATCAAAGAAAATAGTATTGCATGGGAAAAATCAACTAGAAAACCAACTGTAAAATTATATGATGCTGACGGAACATATAAGAAAGAAGACTCTAAAATATTCTACAACTATACTTGGACTGTAGATAATACTGCTTTAGCAAGTGTAGCAACTTATGGTGATGATGCTGGTGTAGTAAAAGCTAAAAAAGGTTCTGATTATAACTACAAAACTGGTACTGTAACTGTAACTGTTTTAGATGAAAGCAGAAACTTAACTGCAACAGATACTTTAGTAATTGGTTCTGACGTATCAAGTGTTAAAGTAGCAGAAAATGGTAAAGCTGTTGTTGGTGAAAAAGCAACTGTTAAATTACAAGTTGTAGATGCTGATGGCAATAATATCGCTTTAGATGCAAATAAAAGAGAAAAAATCAATGTAGATTTATACAAAACTTCAGCTCCAGCGGATGCAAAATTAGATTGGAATTTACCAATTAAGTCTGCATACCAAAAAACTTTAAGCCGTACAGGTGAATTAGTATTTGATGTAACTTCTGATGTTGTGGGAGATGTAACATTCCAAGTTGTAATTAAACAAGACTTTAATGATAATGACAAAAATGTATCTTTAAGTATCCCTGTAACTGTAAGCTTCAAAGCTGACGCTCCTAAAGTAGGTGCTGAACAAGTTACATTATTAATCGGAACTTCAACTTACATCGTTGATGGTGTAGTTCAAAACAGTGACTTAGCTCCATTCATCAAAGACAACAGAACTTTCGTTCCAGTACGTGTTGTTGCAACAGCTTTAGGTTGTGAAAACGTTGACACAATGTGGGATGAAGCAACTCAAACTGTTAAATTAGTTCGTGAAGACATGACTGCAACTGCAGTAATTGGTCAACAATTAATCACAGTTGAAAAAGACGGAGTAACTACTACTGTATCTTCTGATGTAGCTCCATTCATCAAAGACGGTCGTACTGTATTACCTTTCCGTGTATTATCTGAAATCTTTGGTGCTGAAGTAGAAGCTATCGCTGCTGCTGATGGTACTACTGCTTCAGTAACATTCACTCAAACTTGGTAAGATTGTAACACAAATGAAAGGTCAGGTTAATCCCTGGCCTTTTTCTTTACATAAAATAAATAATTTTTTTAAAAAATATTACTGACTGACTGGTCAGTTCGCTCGTGAACCTAAAATTTTGCATAAAAGCAGGTGAATATAATGAAAAAACTGAAAGCAATCTCACTGTCATTGGCGTTAACTATGTTCCTTTCGGTACCAGCCTTTGCAGGAACTGAGATGCCATCACTATCAAATACACTATCCTTAGAACAAGTTAAAAAATTAGCCGTAGAAAATAGCCGTTCAGCTAAGGATGCTCGTATTGGTTTAGAATATGCCGAAGTAAAGAAGGACCAAGTAGCTAATCAATATCTAGGAGTGCGTGATGCTCGTCGTGAGGCAGCGGTTAGGGGTAACCCAGCTGGAAAACTTGTCGAGGCTACAGTAGGTAGTATTAAAAACATAAATGCTCAAATAGCGGCGACTAACCCAAGTAAGGAGCCAGAAAAATATGCTTTATTACAACAGCAATTAGCTCTGGAAAATAGCCAACTAGGAGTTTTAACCTCGCTTGGTGGGGTAGATGATTTAATGGCCATGGAAGACAAGGCTGAAACAGGAAAATTACAAGCAGAAGATGCTTATAATACAACTAAAAACAAAGTAAGAGATGCAGAAAAAATTATTGAATTTAGTGCAGAAAGCATGTATTTACAAGCTTTACAAGTAGAAAAAATGCTGGATATTTTAAATCAAAAAGAACAATTTATGAATAAATTATTAAAAGTGGAGAAGATTAAGAAGGAAGCAGGAATGACCTTAGATACTAATATTACTACCCAAGCTGTTTCGACTAGCGATTCTTCCAAAGAATTACGTTACTGGAAGGATAAACATCAAACAACTTTAAAAGTAATTAATGATCTAATTGGGAGAGATTTAAATGCTCCTTTAAAACTGCAAGAAGTCAACGTGCGCATTAAAGCTAGAGATAAGTATGAAGAAGTTCTCGACCAATCTATCAAAAACTCGGGTACTATTGCTGAGCAAAAACGTCTTATTGAACGTAATCAAGATGATAGAGGAAGCGTTAAAAGTAGAAGCGATGAATATAGCTTATACCTAAAAGAGGAAAAACGTAGTAATTTAGCCATTGAGAAAGTAAAAATTGATAACGAGGTAAATGTGAAAAACTTATTTACGGACTTATCTGCAAAAGAAAAGTCTTATGAATTAGCTCAGGTTACTTTAGAAAACAGCAAAAAAATTCTTGAGCAAAATAAGTTAAAGTTTGAAGTAGGCATGATCTCAAAAATTGAATTAGAACAAGCTGAACTAAGCTTTCAAAGCGCCGTTTCTGATTTACAAAAAGCATCCTATGATTATTATTTAGTAACTCGCCAAATTGAGATGGCAAAAGAAGGGGTTTTCCAGTAAACTAGTAATTAGTGGAGCATTTACGCTTCACTAATTTTAGTATCTAAATTTAAAGGAGGTAAAAACATGAAGAAAACTATACTCCCTGTGCTCTTAATTATCATGCTGCTTGTATTAACCGTGCCGGCTGGAGCTAACTCTGACAAGGTAACTATCTTTTATAATGACTACAAATTAAATGTTAAGAGCCCTGTCTATGTGGAAAATGGTAGAACATTTATACCTATGCGTGATTTCTTTGGGGCTGTGGGCGTGCAAGTTGAGTGGAGTGAAATCTTAAACAGAGCCACTGCTTATTATCATGATAAAACCTTGATCTTTGAACCTGGAATGATGCATGCGTACATAAATGCTAAAAAAACTGAGCTAGAACAAGGCGCAAAATTAGTAAACGGTGCTGTCTACATACCTTTAAGATTTTTTAGTGAACAGCTAGGCTTTATCGTCGACTATAAAGAAACAACAACTGGAAAAAATATAAGTATAGTTAATAGAGTAACAGGCAAAACTACTAATGAAGGAATAGTCCAAATCCCAAAGCTTACTGAAAATGAAAAGGTAAAAGTAGATCCTAATGAGATAACCAGTGACTATCACCTATGGCAAAATAGCGCAGAGAAGCACATGGTGGGAACTGAGGGAAATCTTATTAAAGCCTTAAGTACAGGAAAAACAATCGAAGTTTATAACATAGATAAAGCAACAGGTGAAAATACTAAAAAAGAACAAAGCATGGATAAAAGATTTACCTATTTAAATAATGTAAATGTAGAGGGCAATGAGTTTATAATTAAGGCTAATATCCCTGAACAAGATAAAGATCAGGTAGGTATAGGTAGCCCCCTTAATAATGTGCCCTTACGAAAGATTGATACCTATTATGGTAAATATCGACTATATCATAGTGATGAAGATTATGAATACTTAACTGTTAATAGTAAAGGTGAAATTACCGGTGCTGGGCGTGATACCATTAGAGGTAATGTTCTTGAAGTAGAAGGTACTATTTCAAACGACATGGCGAAGGGCTGGGCTAAGGCTACTAATGGAGCCTATTGCTTTGCAGCAAAGGATGAAATAGTTCTCTTAAATAATTATAATTTACGCTATAATATTAAAACTGATAAAGTTGTAGAGCAAAATATCGTGGCAACTAATGGAGATAGATTTTTAGTTATGCAAGTTGTCAAAGAAAATGGTAAAACAAGCAAAATTTATTCTACTGTAATAGATAAAAATGAAAAAGTTATTAAGCACTATGATTTGCTAAAATATTTTGAGGAAAATAGAATAAAAGTCAGCAATGTAATTACCCAGGGAGATACTGTGTATTTCATGGTAGATGCCGGAGCAACTTTCTACCTAGGATCTTATGACTTAAGTGCTAATACTTATAGCATTGATGAAGTGCCAATTGGTGGTAATTTAAAACAGCTTATCCCGGGCATCGCTAAGATTTACTTATTTGGCCAAGATGCTGATAACTATTATTATTTACCGATTAATTAAAAGTTTACCTGCAACAAGGTATCCCACTTAATACCATTAAAAGTGGGATATTTTTATATGCAAATATAGGGTATAATGGTAATTGGTTATAATATAGATTATCAGATGAAAGGAAGGATTTATTTGCTCAAGAAAAGAATTTTACTGCCTATTTTAGCAACTTTATTGATTTTAATGGGCTGTGCAATGGCTAATGAAAAAAATCCTGGGCCCCCGCCACCAACGGATAATAATTTTGATGTAATTGTTGTAGGTGGAGAACCAGAAGGAGTTGCAGCTGCCGTTTCAGCATCGCGTAATGGTGCGACAGTATTACTTGTTGAGGATGATCATGCCCTAGGGGGACTTATGACCCTAGGAAAACTTAATTACATAGATATGTGCCACAATAGTAAAGGCGAACTTTTAACTAGAGGAATTTTTGAAGAATTTCATGATGCCGTCGGGGGGACAGCCTTTGACGTAACCCTTGCTACCAAGGTATTTCATGACATGGTAGAGGATCAACGATCTATCGTTTTAAAGCTAAATACCAAGGTATCAGGTGTGATGAAAAATGGAAACACTGTAACAGGGATCAGAGTAAGCGAAAATGGTACACCTAAAACGTATTTTGCTAAAAGGATCATTGATGCTACAACTGATGCTGACATTGCTGCTATGGCCGGAGCTCCATATACCTTAGCTGGTGAAGATATCGGGGAAAAGGACAGATTAATGGGCGTTACCTTAGTCTTTGAATTAACTGGTGTAGATTGGGATCGAGTAACCAAACACATTAAAAGTGGTGATAATCCTCATGCAGGCGTGACTAAAAAAGCTGCCTGGGGGTATACTAATGAAGGATATGCCTATGAAACCAAAGATCCTATGATGCACTTACGTGGATTTAATGCTGCGCGCCAAGATAATGGTAATGTCTTAATTAACGCGCTCTTAATTTTTGGTGTAGATGTATTAAGTGAAGAAAGTAAAAAAGAAGGCATAGCTAGAGCAAATAAAGAGCTAGAATACCTAATGCCATATATTAATAAAAATTACGTAGGATTTGAAAATGCAAAATTATTAGAAACAGCTGAGCAACTATATGTGCGGGAAAGCCGTCATATAATTGGAGAATATCAGCTCACGATTGATGACGTTTTAGAAAATCGTGACCAATGGGATAGAATTACTATTGGTAGCTATCCAGTAGATATTCAGCCAAATATCAAACAACGTGCTGGTACAGTAGTAGGTAGTCCAGACCAGTATAGTATTCCATTTCGTTCCCTAGTACCTTTAAAGGTCGAAAATTTATTAGTAGTAGGTAGAAGTGCCTCTTATACATCCTTAGCTGCAGGTAGTGCGAGAGTAATTCCTATTGGCATGTGTGAAGGGGAAGCAGCAGGAGTAGCAAGTATATATTCTATTGAAAACGAAATGACTTTTAGAGAATTGTCTAAATCAAAAGATGATATTGAAAAGGTGCAAAAGCAATTAACTAAACAAGGAGCCTACTTAAAGCCATTTGAAGTAAAAACTCCGATCATGGATCACTGGGCATATGAAGGCTTAAAAACAATTAGAGGTTTAGGCTTATTAGATGGTGGATATGTAAATGACTATCGCCTAGAAGCACAAATGGAAAAGTGGCGCTTCCAAAACCTAGTAAATCGTACCTTAGAAAAGTCAAAACTAGAAAATCCTTATACCGTAGATGTTTCCCTAACTCCTACAGTATCAGAAATATTATCAGCAACTCATTATGCTATGACAGGCGAACAAATAAGCGGCAATGAGGCGAGAAAAGTCTTAAAGGATAAAGGCATTTTAACAGAAAAGTTAGAGCCATATTTCGCAAAAAACTACGCCATTCCACAAGCAGCAGAAGTGACGTATTTAATAGCAAATGTGTATAAGTATTTGCAGAAGTAGCTTTTTAATTGCAAATGCGAATAAATACCTGCAGAAATAGTTAGTTTAATGAATAAAAATATGCAGAAGTAATAACATTATGTGGCGATCTGAAAGTCGCCTGTTCTCTAAAAGCATGAAAGGACAGGGCGGCCGGAGGGTCGCCTTTTTTTGTATTTATATTGATTAATAGGGAATGATAGGTTATAGGGACAATGAATACCAAGGCACTATAATCTTTGAACTTATATAAAATTTAGGATAAAATAAGATTAGGAGCATTACAGTGAACAATACAGAAAAACATCTAAAAACAAATAAACATGACTTAACATTTAAAGAAGTGTTTAGTCAAAAACGAATAGCAGAAGACTTTCTTAAGAATAATATACCAAAGGAAGCATTAGCTATTATAAATCTAGAAAGTTTAGAACTACAGAAGGCATCATCTACAAATAAGGAATTAAAAGAGATCTTTTTTGACTTAATTTATAAAGTACAAATAAATAACCAGGAGGGCTATATTAGCTTTCTTTTAGAACATAAATCATATAAAGACAAATTAACCATATTCCAAGTGCATAAATATATTTTAGAATTCTGGACGAACATCGTTAAAAAAGAAGGTAAAAAGGAATTACCCATAATTATTCCAATAGTAATATATCATGGGCAAGAAAAATGGAACTTAAAAACAGATTTACGAGAAATGATTCCAGGATTTCATGACCTACCAGAATATTTTAAAGAAAGAGTACCTGTCTTTAAACATGAACTTATTAATATAAAAGAATACGAAGAAAATGATTTTGAAAAATACACAAAATTAACGGCAATGATGCTAAAGGCATTTAAATATGCCTTTGAAGAAAACCTTGAAGTAGTATTAAGGGTATTTTTATTAGCTATAAAAGAAGCAGAAAAAGAAGAATCATTAGATACATTAATTTACTACGGAGAAATATATTTAAAATACATCGAGCTTACAAATAGCCAACTAAAAGAAGAAGACATACGAGAAGAAATAAGAAAATTAGACGGAAAGGGGGATGTTACCATGGGTATATTAGAACAAATAGAAGAAAGAGGAATTAAAAAAGGCATACAAAAAGGCATACAAAAGGGAATTAAAGAAGGAAAATAAAA